>CAWCWQ010000260.1:0-12301 GCA_963799145.1 uncultured Acidobacteriaceae bacterium
GAGAGCGATCTTGACAATATCGATCGCCCGCACTACGCCGGCGCAAAAGCCGCGCGGCTTGAGCAGCAACACCCGCTTCTGAATGGGGGAAGTCCCGGCACGTTCTACGCTCGAGATGGGTTCGAGTAGAGTTGTGGTCACTCTGCCAGTATACCAATGCACCGACTCAAGGGCAGAAAGAAACCGGACGAACGCCTCAGCCCAGCGCAATCACCATGGCTCCGGCGGTGATGAGCAGGCCGCCGGCGACGGCTGAGGCCGTGAGCTTTTCGCCCAGCAGCAGCCAGGCGAAGACCATGACCAGCGGCACGCTGAGCTTGTCCAGCGGAGCCACGCGCGAGGCCGGCCCCAGTTGCAGGGCGCGGAAGTAGCAGAGCCACGACAGGCCCGTGGCCAAGCCCGCTGAGCGCGAGAAAGAGCAGGGTGCGGCGGTCGAGGGAGCGGATCTCGCCGTGCTTGCCCAGCGCCAGCGCGATGCCCCAGGCAAAGACCACCACCACGCTGGTGCGCAGCGCCATGGCCAGGTTCGAGTCCACATGCGCCACGCCCACCTTGGCCAGCAGGGCGGTGGCGGCGGCAAAGACCGCGGAGAGCAATGCCCATCCAATCCAGCTCATGGGGATTATGGTACGCCGCGCGGGAGCTGAGCTGACGGTCATTTACACTGCAAAGCATGGAGACCGGCCGCGCCAGCAAGACAGCCCTCCGCGTGGCCATTCGCCGCGCCGCGCACCAGTCATGGAGCAGCCCCGCATCCTTGACGATCCCATCGCGGTGCGCGCTGCTGGGCCCTGGCTTCGCCAGAGACATGGAGCGCGCCTCGCATAAGGTTGCGCGCGACTTTCGCGCCTTCATGGCCGCGCGCAGCCGCTACGCGGAGGACCGGCTGGCCGAAGCCGTCGCGGAATGGCGTCGCGCAGTACGTGATTCTGGGCGCCGGGCTGGATACCTTCGCGTATCGCAATCCATTCCCGGCGCTGCGGGTCTTCGAGGTGGACTTTCCCGCCACCCAGGAGTGGTAAGCGGGCGATGCTGGCGGGGGCGAAGATCGCCCTGCCCGCCACGCTGACCTTCGTTCCCCTCGATTTCGAGCACAAGACGCTCGCCGCGGCGCTGGCCGAAGCGGGATTCGACGCCGGCTCCGCGGCGTTCTTCGGCTGGCTGGGGGTGGTGCCTTATCTCACGATCGATGCCTTTCGCGCTACACTGGCCGCAATTGCCCAACTGCCCGCCGGCAGCGCCGTCAGCTTCGACTACGCTGTCGCGCCGGAGACGCTTAGCCCCCTCGGCCGCAAGGCATTCGACGCGCTAGCCGGCCGCGTGGCCGCCGCCGGGGAACCATTTCAGCTCTTCTTCACGCCGGAGCAGATGGAAATGGAGTTGAACCGCGCCGGCTTCCGGCGCATCGAGCAAGTGAATTCGGAGCGGCTCAACGAGCTTTACTTTGACGATCGCGCCGACGGCCTCAAGCTTTCCCCGCTGGGACTTGGGATACTGGCCAATGCATGGGTGTAATCGCATTTTCGCAATCCGCACGATCTGGGTGTCCCCATCCTCTAAGTCCTCTGAAAAGAGGCGAAGGGTCGGAAACCACGAACCACACCACACAATTCATCGAGGAGAATCCCCAATGTCGCTTACCGAATCCACAATGCTCTCGCTCGGCACCGCCGCCCCCGACTTCGCGCTCACTGACGTAGTTACGGGCAAGACCGTCCGCGTTGACGACTTCAGCGGGCTGAAGGGCTTGCTGGTCATGTTCATCTGCGCCCACTGCCCTTATGTGAAGCACATCGAAAAGGGCCTTGCCGCGCTCGGCCGGGATTACGCCGGCCAGCCCATCGGCATTGTCGCCATCGGCAGCAACGATGCAACCACCCACCCCGCCGACAGCCCCGCCGGACTCAAGCAGCAGGCTGAGAGTTATGGCTTCGTCTTTCCCTACCTCTATGACGAAGCGCAAGCCGTGGCTCATGCCTACAAAGCCGCCTGCACGCCGGACTTCTTCCTCTTCGACGCCGGTCTCCGCTTGGTTTATCGCGGCCAGTTCGATTCCAGCCGCCCCGGCAGCGGGGTTCCCGTAACCGGCCAGGATCTGCGCGCCGCCATCGACCTGGTCCTCGCGGGCAAGCCCGTTCCCACGCACCAGCGCCCCTCCATCGGCTGCAACATCAAGTGGAAGGCATAAGACCGGCGAGCCAGCGAGCCAGCGGGGCAGCCCGCCAATTCGATTGGGAGACCCCCCGGCAGAGCCGGGGAACCTCCCTGGTTGGGTTTAGCGCCTGAAATGACACGGGCGTGGTCTGTCTCTATTTGCTCACTACTCCTCTTGCACATTTTTGGCAGATTGGCTTGAGTTTACTGACTTCTCGGGCATGGCGCGCCGAGCGCCTGCTGAGCGTTCTTGCTCAGACAGCGGCGGCGCCTGCCTCTAGTGTGAGAGATACCTTGTGCGCCTCAAATGCGCGTAAAGCAAGTGACGCCGCGCATGGGTAGAAAAGGTGAAATTCATGAAGAAACTTATGACGTTGGTGGCCATTCTCGGCATGTCGAGCATGAGCTGGGCAGCATCCGATCGGGAAGCAACGGCTGACCGGCTGGACCATGCGGGCAGGGTACTGCACGAGATCATGTCGGCGCCGGACAAGGGCATTCCGCAAGAAGTTCTGGAGCACGCGAAGTGCGTGGCCGTGGTGCCTCATCTGCTCAAGGGCGGCTTTGTCTTTGGCGCGGAGAATGGCAGAGGCGTGGCCACCTGCCGGACCGAAAACGGCTGGAGCGCTCCGGCGTTCTTTGCCATTACCGGCGGCAGTTGGGGATTGCAGATCGGCGTCGAAGGCGTGGATCTGGTCATGATCGTCCAGAACGACAGGGGCCTGGAGCACTTGATCAACAGCAACTTCCAGCTCGGCGGCGATGCCTCGGCGGCAGCCGGACCGGTTGGACGCCACGCTTCCGCCAATACCGATTGGAAGCTGGAAACCGAGATCCTGACTTACTCGCGCGCAAGGGGCGCCTTCGCCGGACTTACCTTGACCGGCGCTGCGATTCGACGCGACAACGATTCCACAGAAGCCATCTACGGCCATGACATCTCCACGCGCCGCATTCTGCGCGGCGAAATAGCTGTGCCGGCCTCGGCAAGCGCATTCCTCGACGCGGTCAGAGACGCAAAGGCTCAGGCCATCGCCTCCAATTAGCAGTCAATTGCGAATGCCCGCGGACGGCCTGGGAAGAACTTCGATTCCCAGGCGGCCGCGGCGCAAAGGAGGAAAACATGCTCTGGACAATTTTCGTAATCCTTCTGGTTCTCTGGCTCCTGGGATTCAGCTTCCATGTTGCCGGCGGACTTATTCACCTTCTTCTGGTGGTGGCAGTGGTGATTCTGCTCATCAACCTGATCGCCGGACGCCGAAGTGTACTCTGAAGCAAGCAGAGCCTGAGGGGTGTTGGAAGACCTCGGCCGTGCCTCGGCACTGCGAGCTGAACTCCAGGGGGGAAACTGCGGCACCGGTCAAACCGGCCGTTGAAGTCGAGAATGCGGCTCCTCAAGGCTCGCGTCTTGGGGTGGGTGGCCGGTAACAATCTCCGAACGATATTCGGAGTTCCCGCAGATTGACCATTGGATTCATGTCCACAAGAAATGCCGGCGGCAAATGCCGGAAAAGTCGGAAACAAATCCCTGTCCGGAAAAGCATAGGTCGTGGGCAGAGGCCTCCGGAGACCGAGGACAGGGGCAGTTCTGAGGAAACGACATGAATCCCCCTCGCCGCCAGCTTTGTCAGTCGAAGGCGCCGTCCTTCAGCCGGGCCGTATTACTGCGCCCCAGTCGCCGCTGGCGCCGGTTTCGGCTTTGCGGCCTGCAGCTTTGCCAGCGACTTCGCCAGGCGATGGTGGAATTGGAACCAGTCCGTACTGGCTGCGCCGACCTCGGAAATAGTCGCCTGCATCGCGCAACCGCCATCCGTGGCCGTCAGTGCCACCCTGTCGGTGTACGCGGTCAAGTTGCCGACGACAGTGAACGATATCCTCAGCGTGAGATCGTTCGTCAACGTGATTGCGTAATTGTTTGGGTTGTTCAGCGTGTCTTTCACAGCCGCCCAAAGATCGTCGCACGAAACCGGATAGACGTCCTTAGGCTTGGCCAGCGCCGGAGCAGCTACCACCAGCAAGAAAAATACCGTGACAAGAAACTTGAGCATGACCAATCTCCAGATCGCGATGCCGTATTGGGACCGAGCCAAGGCCCGCACGGCACCCGCGACTTGGGAGATTATACGCTCTCACCCGGCCGGAGCTGTGTGACGTACGCAGTCCGCAAGTAACACATACGGGGATGTTGGGCGGCAGAACCACCGGCCGTAGCCGACTTGGAACTGTCCGAGGCAAACAGGCCAGGTCAGGAGTCCCCGGCGCGGGGATTCGGATCGCCCGTGTAGTGTCCGTCGATTGACTACTGGGGTCTGGCTGGACGATCCGATATGTACGAGCGTGATCGGAAGTGCTTGAGGAATCGTTGAGACAACGGAAGAGAGAATTGCCAAACCGTCACGGGGGCAGAAGCACCATCGGGGGTTCGAATCTCCCTCTCGCTATGACGCCCCTGTGCGCAAGCCTTGACGGGCCATCTGCGCCTCTGCTCTACTCGAATCAGCGTCATGAGTCCGTCTGGGGCCAACACGAACCTCTTCGCAGCCCTACCCGGTGCAGCGTCTATGCCCGCCGTGCGAATTAGCATCCCAAATGCGCGCGCGGGAAGCCAAGCCTGACCAACCGGGATTTCTGAGTCCTCTGCCCCCCAGGCCACCACCCGCAAGCGCGGCTGGTGGTTTTTTCATCTCCGCGCGCTCCATCTTCCAGCCCTCTTGCAGCACTTCAAGGAGAAATCCTCTTGGAATCCGTCAATCTTGCCAGCATCCAGGCCGCCCGCTCCCGCATTGGTGAATCGATCTACGTCTCGCCCTGCCAGCTCTCCCACGACCTCTCGGAGTTGACCGGCCTTCCGCTTCACCTGAAGCTCGAGAACTTGCAGCGCACAGGCTCCTTCAAGGAGCGCGGAGCGCTGAACAAGCTGCTCACGCTCAGCGAGCCGGAGCGCAAGCGCGGCGTGATTGCGGCCAGCGCCGGCAACCACGCTCAAGGCGTCGCTTTCCATGCCGCGTCTCTAGGAATTCGGGCGCAGATCGTCATGCCCCTGGCCACGCCCCAGATCAAGGTGGCCGCCACGCGCGGCTTCGGGGCCGAGGTCATCCTCCACGGCGCCAGCTACGACGAAGCCTGCGAAGAGGCCCTGCGACGCCACTCGGAAGAGGGCCGCACCTTCATTCACGCCTTCGACGACGCCGAAATTATCGCCGGCCAGGGCACCATCGGCCTGGAACTCCTCGAACAGGTTCCGGAGATCGAAGCGGTGGTTGTTCCCATAGGCGGCGGCGGCTTGATAGCCGGGATCGGTTGCGCTCTGAAAGAGACCAATCCCAGAATCCGCGTCGTCGGCGTCGAGCCGGAGAAACTCCCCTCCATGCTTCGCGCCCGCGAGGCCGGTGCGCCGGTTACCATCGCCGCGGAGGCCACCGTAGCCGACGGAATCGCCGTCCGCCGCGCCGGAGACGTGACCCTGCCGCTCGTCAACCGCTACGTGGACGAGATCGTAACCGTCGACGACGAAGAGGTCGCCAGCGCCATTCTTCTGCTGCTGGAGCAGGAGAAGACCCTGGCCGAAGGCGCCGGAGCCGCCGCACTGGCCGCCGTGGTGCAGTCCAAGACCAACCTTCGCCATCGCCGCACTTTCGTTCTGGTCAGCGGCGGCAACATCGACGTCAGCCTGCTGGCCAAGATTATCGAGCGCGGCCTGGTGAAGGACGGCCGCCTGCTGCGCATCCGCGTCTACCTCCAGGACCGTCCCGGCGCTCTGCACGCCCTCACGCAGATACTGGCCAGCCAGCGCGCCAACATCGTCGAAACCCTGCACAATCGCGCATATTATGGCGTCAGCCTGAGCGAAACCGCCATCGATGTGACCCTGGAGACCCGCGGAGCATCCCACATTGCCGCCATCAGCCACGTCTTGCGCGAGTCCGGCTTCCGCTTTGAGCGGATTCAATAGGTATCACCTGATACCTTGATTGCGCTATACTGATACCTGAGGCATTCCATGATGCAGCCCAATCTCGTCGCCGAGGTGATGGGGGGCTTCCCGATTCTAGGCAGCCGCGTTCTCTCCGCGCAGGATCTTGAGGCCGCCGTCGTCACAGGTCTGCCCAAACAGGCGCTACGGCTCACACTGGCTCGCGCCTGCTCTTCCGCGCAGCAAGCCCGCGCCCTGCTCTACCGCGTTGTTCCAGAGGCCACCTACAAGCGCCGAACCCGGCTCACTCCCACAGAAAGTGAACGCACGGAGCGCCTTGCCAGGGTAATCGCCAAGGCAGAGTTTGTGTGGGACAACCGCGGCGATGCCCGCGAATGGCTAACTAAACCGCACCCAGAGTTGGAAGGCCGCCCGCCCCTTGAAGCCGCCTTGTCCGAGTTGGGGGCTCGCCGCGCTGAGGAGTTGCTTGATCGCCTCTTCTACGGCATTCCCGCCTGAGTCCACAGTTCATGCGCTGCTTCCGCATAGGCGACGCCCGCTTCCCGCTCTTTGACGGCACGGGCGCTCGTCTGTGCGGCGGTCGCTGGAACTCCCCTGGCCGCGGCATGATTTATGCGGCTGAAACCTACGCTGGTGCAATCCTCGAAGTCCTCGTCCACGCCAGCCTCAACAGGCTGCCCCGCTCCCACGCCGTTGTCACCATTGAGATTCCCGGCAATCTGACGGTGGAATGGCTCTCGGCCTCCGAACTTGCCGGTTGGGATGCACCAAATCAGGCAGCCAGCCGGGCATTCGGCGACCGATGGCTCGCTGAAGCCCGCACCGCGGTCCTCCTGGCGCCATCCCTGGTCACCCGTGGCCGCGAACACAACGTGCTGCTCAACCCCGCCCATGCAGACTTCCCACGTGTCACTTACACTCCACCCGAGCCAGTTGTGTGGGATGAGCGGCTGTTTCCCCGCTGATTTCTAGCGCGCCATTTCAAGGCATCTCCGTCTTTGCTATACTCGTAGAGTTCACGTCCGTGCGGAGGTGGCGAAATTGGCAGACGCACCAGCTTGAGGTGCTGGCGCCCAAAAGGCATAGGGGTTCAAGTCCCCTCTTCCGCACCAAAGATTCTCTTGTCCGCTCCTATCGGACAGACTCGGAAAGCAGCTCAAGAAAATGCAGATTGCCCTTTACTTTGTCCTCGGCCTCCACATCCTGGTTTGCGTCTTCCTCATCTTCGTCGTCCTCCTGCAGCAGGGCCGCTCGGCGGACTTGGCGGGGGCATTCGGCGGCCAGGGTTCGCAGACCGCCTTCGGCCCTCGCGCCGCGGCGAATGTTCTTACCCGGCTGACCACCTGGTCGGCGATCCTGTTCATGCTCACTTCCATCAGCCTGACCGTTCTCTACGTGCGCACTGCCGGCAGCTCGCACTCGGTACTCGAAGGCGTTAAGCCGGCCCCAGCCTCCGCGCCCGCCAAACCCGGCAAGTAGAGCGCGGACTTTTTCTCCTCCCATATCTGCAAGGAACGGCAGGCTTCATAGCCTGCCGTTCCTTTTCTGGCCGTAGTTGATCCCGAATTACCTTCCATTCGAAGACAATCTTGTTGACATGTGTATCTTTCAAATATATCTTGCAGCTATATGACGCAGAACCGAACTGCCTATGTCCTCCTCGGCCTGCTCTCTATCGAGCCCAAGCAGTCCGGCTACGACCTGCGCAAGGCCATTGAATCCAGCGTCGGCTACTTCTGGGGCGAGAGCTACGGCCAGATCTACCCCACGCTGAAGCGGCTGGCAGCCGAAGGCCTGATCGTCGCGAGCAATCCCCCTTCCGCAGGCAAAGAGCGCCGGAAGGAGTACTCGCTCACCAACGCCGGACGCGCCTGCCTTCGCGAGTGGCTTGCGCTGCCCTTCCACAACGATCCACCGCGCAACGAGTTTCTGCTGAAGCTGTTCTTTGGCCGCGAGGCGGCGCCCAGCGTCTCAATCGGGCACATCGGCGAGCTTCAGGAAAGAAACCGCCGCACGCTGGCCACCATGCTACAACTCGAAGCCTTCGCCGGTACGCAAGGCACACAAAACCCTCATTACCCCTTCTGGATGCTTACTCTGCGCCTGGGAATCGCAATGACTCGAGCCGCGCTCGACTGGGGCGAAGCGGCGCTGGCCCAATTGGCCTTGATGGAATCAGCCGTTCACCACCTACAGCCGGAAGACGGTGACCCCGCCACCAAGAAGCCCTGAACCTGGCCCGCGAGGCAGGCAACCAAAATGTTCAACCGCCGCGCCGGCAGTTAAAGGAGAACCGCAAATGCCCACGAATGTTCGTTCCAGCCGCTGGTCGCAGATCGTGGCCTGGATTGTCGCCTGCCTATTTGTCTCCGGATTTTTCGTCCCTCTTGTAGGAGCGTGGACTGGCCCAATCATTGGCGTCTGGTTCGTGGGCACGCAAAAGCCCCGGCGCGGCTTTCTCTGGCTGATGGCCTTCAGCTTCATTCCTCATCTGATCAAGGATTGGCGTTTCTTCTTGCACGCTCCTTTTGAAAATGCACTTCAGTCGGTTGCCTGGATATTCCTCGCGGCCCTGCTCGCTGTTCTGCCCCTCACTTTCCACCGGCTTACAAGTCCACGTCTGCGCGGATTGTTCTCCACGCTTCCCTTTCCGCTCGCGTCCTCAACCGTTTTATTGCTGTCTTTGACTTGCCTCCCGACCAGCGCCCTTGAGTTCCTCGGGAGCGACCCGGCCTCTAACTTGCCGCTGCTTCATATCGCAAAGGCCACCGCAGGCGGCCCTCTTCTTTTGTTGATCTGCTTTGCTCCCTTTTTCCGCGACTGGATCGCCGCTGTGATCGTCTGGATGTGGAACCAGGAGTTCCGCGCCGCGAAGGTCGGCTGGGGCGCTGCTTTCGTCGCCGCGCTCGCTCTTCTCTCTTACGGGTTCGCCCAGCTCGCCGGCGCGGCGCTGCTAAAGATACTTCCCTTCGGTGAAATCCTCGCCTGGTTGCCCCTGGGCGGAGTTGTCCTGGTGAGCGTCTGGGCGCTGCTTAACCCCGACAAGAAGAAACCATGGGCCAGCCGTCCTGAGGCCGTTGCCCGGCTGCAAAGTCCATTTACCGCCAACCCGCTGCATGTGGTCATTGAAGATGGCAGGGAAGCCCTGGCCAGCAGCTCCGGCGAGCGCTTTCCCATTCGCGGCGGGATTCCAACCTTCCTCAAGCCCGAGGATCTGACCGGCGACAACGGAAAATACAACCACCTCTATGAATTCATCGGCGGCTTCTACGACGACATCCAGAGAGTCTTTTGCGCGCTGAAGGGGTTCAACCGCGACGTGCACTTTCAGAGCTATATGAGCCTGCTTGAAGTCAAGCCCGGCGATGCCGTGCTGGAGACCTCGGTGGGCACCGGCCTCAACTTCAAATACCTGCCCCGCGGCGTGCAGCTCTCCGGCCTCGATCTGTCGCCTGAGATGCTGGCCAACTGCCAGGCCAACCTGCGCCGCTGGGAGTTGGACGCCGATCTCTATCTGGGCAATGCCGAGAGCCTGCCCTTCGCCGATGAGAGCTTCGACGTCGTCTTCCACGTCGGCGGCATCAACTTTTTCAACGACCGCGCCAAGGCCATCCGGGAGATGATTCGCGTAGCCAAGCCGGGCAGCCTGCTGCTCATCTCCGATGAGACCGAGAAGCACGTGAAGGAGGTCTACGAGAAAGGGCTCGGGCCCATGTACAAGAATCGCAAGGCCCCGGTCAGCGCGCCCATCGAGCTTGTGCCGCCGGAGATGGAAGAGATTCATCTGGAACAGTTTAGGTTCGGCGATACCTACGCGCTGACCTTCCGCAAGCCCGCAGCCGGAAAGTAGAATCGAGAGTATTCCAAGCCACCGAGGGGATTCCCGCGATAGGACCAAAATGGACAAGCTCGATGAGATTACCGCCCGGCGCAAGCGCGCCCATGCGCAGTTGCTCGCGGCCAGGTCGAAGGTTTACGACGGCTTTCTGGCCATGGAGAAGGCGGCCTACTGCGACGGCGCTTTGCCCAAGAAACAGAAGGAATTGATCGCCGTGGGGATCTCCGTGGTGAAAGACTGCGAATCGTGCATGCAGTGGCACATCGAGCAGGCGGCGGCCTGTGGCGCGTGCTTCGAGGAGATCCTTGAGGCCATCGAGGTAGGTATCGAGATGGGCGGGGGCCCGGCCACGGTCTCGGCTCGCTTTGCTTTGGAAGTAATGGAGAGCCTGGGAGTGAGGCCGCGCCAGGGTTAATGAAGGGTTCGCTCGACCCGGACGGAACTGAAAACCTCGGCGCGCCTATAGAATAGAAGCATGATTCTAGAGACCTTTCCCGTCGGCCCGCTGGAGTGCAACTGCACCATCCTTGGCGATGAGGAAACGGGAGAGGCCATCGTCATCGATCCCGGCGACGAGGTGGGGCGCATTCATCGCCGTCTTACCCAGCTCGGCCTCAAGCTGAAGCAGATTCTCGTCACCCACGCCCACATCGACCACGTGGGCGGCGCGCTGCGGCTCAAGCAGCTCACCGGCGCGCCCATCCTGTTCAACGAAAACGATCTTGCCCCAGCTCAAGATGATGGCCATGCAAGCCTGCCTGGCTGGGAGTTGCAACCCCCGAGACCGCGCCGCCCGACGCCCCGTTGACCGACGGCCTGAGCGTGGGCCTGGAGCGCTACCCCGCCCAGGTGATCCACACTCCCGGCCACACCCAAGGCTCGATCTGCCTTCACTTTGCCCCGCTCAAGATGGTCATCGCCGGCGACACGCTCTTTGCCGGCAGCATCGGCCGCACCGACCTGCCCGGCGGCAACTCCCGGCAGATCATCGACTCGATCGAGAGCCGCCTGCTGACCCTACCCGATGAAACCAGGGTTCTGCCCGGCCACGGCCCCGCAACCACCATCGGCGCAGGAGCGCCGTAGCAACCCCTTCCTGCGCGGGCAGTGAAAGGGAGTTCTAGCTATTCAACCTATTCGTTTTCAACCGCTCATCGTCTATATATCAAGTACAACTTATAGGCGGTGCCCCAGATCATTACTACCCTGATTCGTCTCCAAGTAGTCAACTAGCCCGGTTACTCCGGTACTGAATTCCGCCACCGGCCCCAGCAGGCTCACCACCAGCCAGCCGGAGTCGGCCATGCCGAAGAAGTACCCCGGATGAACCCAGACCCCGCGCTCCAGCAGCGCCAGCACGGTCTGCTCGTCGGGCGCGAGCGCCGGAATCCGCAGCACGGCGTACCAGCCGCCCTCGACCTCCAACCTCCGAACCGATGCCAGCCCGCTCAGTTGGCGGTCGAGCTCGGCCAGGTTGGCCGCGACACGCTCCTGAATCTGCTTCTGGATTGCCGCCCGGCCAGCGAGCCAAGCTGGCAGCGCGCACTGCACCGGCGCGTTCATCGAGAGAAACGTGTCGGCAATCACCTCCAGGCGATCCAGCGCTTGGTCAGCCTCCGGCCCAGTGGCCACAATCCAGGCCGCCTTCATCTGCGGCAGACCGGCAATCTTGCTCAGCCCGCTGACCACGAAGACCGGCACGCCTTCGAGTCCGCGCGGCAAAGCTTCTGGCGTCCCCAGCGAAACTGTAGTCAAGAAAGACCTCGTCCACGATCAGCGACAAGGTCGAACTCGCGGCACATCCGCGCCAGCTCCTCAGCCTCCCAGGGCTTGGTGAAGTGGCCGGTGGGATTGTTGGGGTGAACCAGCACGATGGCCCGCGTCTCCGGCGTAATCGCCCGGCGAAATCCCTCGGGATCGATCTGCCAGCCGTGGTCGTAGACCAGCGGCGCCGGCCTTGAGCTGCACGTCGTCCAGCACTGCCAGAAAATCGAAGAGCGGATAGCCCGGCTGGATGGCGAGAATCTCGCTCCCCGGATCGCAGAGCAGGCGGAAGAGGAAGCTGTAGGCCTCGCTGGTGCTGGTGGTGAGCACAATCTGCGCCGGCGTCGACCGCGACTCCGTGGTCGGCGTAGTACTTGCAGACCGCCTCCGCGCGCGCGCAGGCTGCCCCTGGGCTGCGGATCGTAGTCGAGCGCCTGCGGATCGGCGAGCGCCGCCAGCAATTCAGGCGCGTATTGAAAGCCGCAGCGGGTGGGATTCGAGGCCGTCAGGTCGGCAATCGGCAGTCCGGCCTGGGCGCGCAGCCGGTGAGCCCGCGCCAGTTCGCTCTCTTCGGTATTCCAGTCCGTTCTTCGCGAAAAGCGCATTCGATC
>CAWCWQ010000261.1:0-4809 GCA_963799145.1 uncultured Acidobacteriaceae bacterium
CGGGGTAGACGGGAGCGAACGAAAGGCGCAATCGGGCTCACCGTACTGTCCGGAGGCGCCCACATATATATCGGCAGTTTGGTGCGGATATATCGGCAGATGGGCGCGGACCGAGGGAGCGCCTAGCCTTTGCCGTTCTGGAGCAGCCGCAGGAATCGATCGAGTTCCCGCTTGTCGAGTCCGTCCACCACGGGAACCTGTCGCCCCCGGCGCGCATCCAGCGGGCTTGCAAGGATGAACTGGAGGCCGACCCCATCGATGCCCCAGCGCACTGCCCTGGAATGGACGGCGATGGACCGCTCGGCGCATTCTTCCCCGCAGTCCGTTCTTGCCAGCGTCATCAGGATGAGGGTGCCGGGGTACCAGCGCTCTTCGGTGACCAGGTACAAGCCCGTCGAACTTATGTCCTTGACGTCGTGCGGCTCCGGAGTGGCGCCCGTCCAGTAATATGCGGCGAGCCCGAACGCCCGTTCCCGCGGCGCCTTCCTCGGATCGGGCGACCACCAGCGCTCCAGCCAGCTCCGCGGAGGCCTGACGTTCTTCATCCCCGGCTCGATCAGGCTCATCTCATGGATCCGATCGGTGTCGGAGCCCTCCTCCTTGGAGCGGTCCTCCAACTGAAGCAGGCCGGGACCGCCGCTCCAAAGCGGCGCCTGACGGAGGAGAGCCGCGCTTCGCACCGCGCTGGCCACACCGCCTGAACTTGAAAACCGGTCCAGGCGGCGCTCCATCTCCTCGGCGGCGCAGATCACCAGCTGATCGCCGGACTGAGTTTGAGACGAATAAACCGAGTGAGTGGGCAGCACCAGGACGCTTGCCGCCCTGGGGCCGGAAGAAGAGGCCCTGAATGTGGGAAAACTCTCGACCAGGTCAATGACGCGGCAATCCCCATCCAAATAGATCAGATCGAACGGAATATGCAGGCCCGACTCGGGGATTCCCCTGAAGGGGACCATCCATAGGCCCTCGCCGGACTTGAAGGAGAGGGTCGCCATCCGCGTCTTCACGTTGGCGTAGGAGAGATCGGCAACGGAGACCTCCAAGCCGAGAAAGCATTCGCGAGTTTGGTTGTATGCGCAAAGCTTCTGCGATTCCATGGAACCTCCCGCCCTCGGCGAGGACCGGGCACTCGATTGTCGATCGAATGTCCCGGTTGCAAGATCGAGCTTGCGAGCAACGTGCATAGGTACAGGTCCTCTCATTGCTCTCGCCAAACCGCAAACGCTCCCTGCTTTCCCGAGCAAGAAGTAGGCAGATGTACTTACCGGAGCACCGAGCAGGCGCCTACCCCGCTCTCCGGGCAGAACCCAGGAATACTCAACGCCGAGGCGCCGAGATCCCTGGCAGGCAAAACTGCGGAACCGGCCATCTTACTTCGTTCGATCGCAAAGCGCCGCCAGTGAACCCCCTGAATCCTGGGAAGGGGGCGCGGGCAGCTACATGGCGGCCTTTCGTTTCCATCCCAGCGCGAGAGACCATTGCTGGAATCTCGCGCATGAAGGGACTTCCACTCGAATGCCGCGCTCACTCCAAGCCAATTCGAGTAAGGCGCTTGCCCGCCCGAATAAACCTGCGCTACTTGACCCGCGTGCGCCGGCGCTGAATCAGAACGATCAGCACGACCACAAACAGGATGCCGGCAACAATCCGAACAATCAAGACACTGTCCATTTCAACGGTCCTTTCATTTCTGCGACAGGTTAAATCCATTCCCGGCCCGCCCGGCCGTGTTCCGTCGCCAAGGCGGCGGAGCGTTCGGCCTGGAAGATCGGGGAGGTTATCGGCGAAGCTCGTGGAATCTCACGGCGCCGCCGGAGTTTTCGCGCAGTCTGCCCTACTTGACCCGAGTGCGGCGGCGCTGGATCAGAACAACGAGCACGATGACAAACAGAATGCCGGCGACAATGCGAACAATCAAGACACTGTCCATTTCGATTCCTCCTTCCTCAGTGCATATTCTCGAAAGTTGCCATGATGGAAATAACTGCTGGACCCAGAACAACTATGAAAAGCGAGGGAAAAATGAAGAAGACAAGCGGAAAGAGCAGCTTGACGGTAAGCTTGGCCGCTGCTTCCTCGACAGCCTGCACACGCTGAGTTCTCAGCGTATCGGCATGAATGCGGAAGGTTCTGGCGATGCTCGTTCCAAGCTGTTCGGATTGAATCAGCATGGAGACCAGATTGCGCACGCTATCCACGTCCGTGCGGTCGGCCATGTTTCTCCAGCTATCGGCGCGAGGCCGCCCGGCGCGTTGCTCAAGCACAACCACATTCAATTCGTCGCACAACTCCGGCTGTGCTCTGGCCAGTTCGGAGGAGGTGCGAGCCGTCGCCTGGTCCATGCTCAGTCCCGCCTCGATGCAGATGATGAGCAGATCCAGCACATCTGGGAGACCGAGGCGAAGACGCTTCTGCCGGTTCTTGATCCTGTTCGACAGCCAGAAACCCGGCCCCATGTACCCAAGAATCAAGGCCATGCCATAGACGAACAATGGGCTGAATTGGCCGAGCCCGGTGACCGCGGCAATCAAGCAGAACACAATGGGCGTCAGCACCTGGGCGCCATAGAAGTATTTGACCGCGCCTTCTCCGCGATAGCCCGCGCGGATGAGACGCTGGCGGGTGACGCCGACCTCCGCCTGAGTCTTCGGGATGTACCGGTCGAAGTGCTCCACCACGCCGCCGATTGTAAGACCAGTCTTCTGGATCGTTTCCATCATGGTCTTCGGTTTGGCGACAGTGGGATTGATAACTTCGGCGATGCGCTGAAGCATGGTTTCGCGATAGAACAGGAGCATTCCGATGCTCGCGATCAACAGAAAGACGATAACGAAAATGCCAATCCCAATGAGCATCAGCTGTCCTCAGACTTCCATGTCCACGATGCGGTTGATGATGAAGCCGCCCACCACAATCCCGATGCCTCCCGCCCAGAGAAGCTTTCTGCCAAGTACGGTCGTCCACAGGAGGCTCATTGAAGCGGGATTGACGAAGAACAAGACGACTCCCAGGCCAAGCGGGAGAAGGGTAAGAATCAACCCAGTGAGGCGTCCCTGCGCTGTATGGGTTCTTACCTGACGCTTCAGGCGGAACCGTTCCCGGATGACATGGGCGGTCTTGTCGAGCACCTCGGCAAGGTTTCCACCGCTCTCTTTCTGGATGGTGATCGCGGTTGCGACAATCTTGAGATCCTGGAGCGGAACGCGGACGATCAGGTTGTCCAGGGCGGTTGTCAGTTCAAGGCCGTAGTTCTGCTCCTCGAAACATGCCTTGAACTCGGCGCCCACGGGGTCGGCGCACTCGCGAGCCACCAAACCCATTGCCGCGATGAGACTATGTCCGGCGCGGACGGCGTTCACGATCAAGTCCAGCGCTTCCGGCAACCCCTCTTGGAACTTATTGAAGCGCTTGCTGCGCTTGAAGAGCGCGTAGCCGATGGGCGCAAAGGCCACCACCAACCCGAACGCCAAGGCGATGAGGGCGGAGCCGAAGCGCAAGTAAACCAGATAAGCCGGGAGAACGAAACAGAGTCCGCACCCGGCAATCAGGCCTCCCGGCGTCCACTTGAGGTCGGCCTGACGAAGCAGCGAGTAAATAAGCGGCGCCAACTGGAACTGGAGCAGTTTCTTGTTGAGCCAGGGGATGGCGCTGAGCAGCTCGTCTTTGCGGAGATTGAGAATCTGATCTCGCGCAGCCGGGCTCTCGGTGGCCAGGGCCGAATCGAGCGTGGCGAGGGCTTGCTTGGCGCGCTGATTGGCGCCCGACCCGGTGGCGACCGCTACCAGCGCAACCACGGTAAAGACGCCCATGAATACCACGATGACGATCAGTTCCATTTCGGCCGTCTCCCTCCGCCTCAGTTGACCAGCGTTTCGTGCTCAAACAGGCTCGGTGGCAGGTTGATGCCAGCCGTGCGCAGCCGGTCGAGGAACCGCGGGCGGATGCGGGTAGGCTGGAATGCGCCTATGACTTTGCCATCGGGCCCGATCCCTTTCTTGGTGAAGGTGAATATCTCCTGCATGCAGATGATGTTCTCTTCCATGCCGGTGATCTCGGAGATACTTGTAACCTTGCGGCTGCCGTCGCTCATGCGCGAGGCCTGCACGACGATGGTAATGGCCGCGGCGATCTGCTGGCGAACCGATTTTTCGGGCATATTCATGTTGCCCATCGCGACCATCGATTCGAGTCTGGCGATGGCATCGCGAGGAGTGTTGGAGTGAATGGTGGTCATCGAGCCTTCGTGGCCGGTATTCATGGCCTGGAGCATATCGAAGGCCTCTTCGCCGCGGACCTCTCCCATGATGATGCGGTCCGGGCGCATGCGCAGGCAGTTGATCAGCAATTGACGCTGGCGAACCGCGCCCTGCCCTTCGATGTTCGGCGGGCGGGTTTCCAGGCGCACGATATTCTCCTGCGCCAGCCTGAGCTCGGCCGCGTCTTCGATCGTGACGAGGCGCTCGCCGCGCGGGATGAACTGTGAGAGGATATTCAGAAGAGTGGTCTTTCCGGAGCCGGTGCCGCCGGAGATGACGATGCTGATCCGGGCCTTCACGGCAGAGGAGAGCACCTCCAGCATCTCCGCCGAGATGCTCTTCAATTGCACCAGGGAATTGGCTGCCAGGGGAACCGTACCGAAGCGGCGGATGGACAGCGAAGGACCGTCCAGCGCCAAGGGCGGAATGATGGCATTGACGCGCGAGCCGTCCGGAAGGCGGGCATCCACCATCGGCGAAGACTCGTCCACTCTGCGGCCCACGCGGGAGACAATGCGATCGATGATCTGAAGCAGGTGGCGATCGTCGCGGA
>CAWCWQ010000262.1:0-5014 GCA_963799145.1 uncultured Acidobacteriaceae bacterium
TTACAACGCTTCGCTTCACGCCCATGGGGCCGGGGATGAGGGCTGATCGAAATCCTTCGCCTAATTTATCAGGAAAGAACCTATTCCTATGACACACCATACACCGCTCATTGTCCATCACATGGGGGCGCTCGATGGCCAGCAGGGCCGCCCCGACCCACTCAGATGATCCGCGCCTCGCTGGAAGCGGACGCCGCTTTTATCGAGATCGACGTGACCGCCCTGGCTGAGACTGATTATCTGCTGGTGCACGACCCGGTGCTCGAATTCGGAGACAACCGGCAGCGGTGAAGTCGGCAAGACGACGCCCGCCCAGGCCAAAGCGCTCCATTACGTCAGAGATGGCGCGAACACCGGCTATCGCGTCCCACGTCTCGGCGAAGTCGTGGCGCTCTTCCAGCAGTTCGACACACCTTGCCCGCCTGCAGATGGACTTTCTCAAGAACGTGATCCCGCTGCGCGACCGATGAACCGCTCGAACGGCTGATAAGGCTGATCGAACCGCTTCAGAAGCGTGTGATTGTCAGCACTGGTGCGGATTTGATCCGCAAACTGCACCGCATGGCCCCTGGTTGGATCTGGCTTCGACCCGGCTTTTACCTGAACTCGCGAACCCTCGCAAAACCCAATCGAAATTCCGCACAATAAGGGTGCTTACGGCTACATGGACGACCATCCGACGGCGATGATGCGGCTGTGGTCAACGGCTGATTAGCTGGGTGACGCTGCGGGGCTTTTGTGGAGTTTGTTGCCGGGCAAGCATCTTCTATATCAGCCACGTCCTGCTCGCCAGGTCGCTTGACGACGGCTTCAACTGGGCGGAAGCACTTCACAAAGTCGGCATTAAACTTGACGCCTGGACGCCGGATGCTGGCGATCCGATCGCCGAGGCCAACGTACGGCGACTGGTGGATGCCGGAGTTGGCGACAACAAACAAATTGCGCAGGCCGCGCGCGGTCTGCGCCGGGCGGTCGAGAATCAGGTGCGCGGACTGGGCTTTTCACTTGTCGAAATTCTTGCCCCCTGCCCGACCATCTGGAAGATGCAGCCGGTCGAGGCGCAGCGCTGGGTGCGCGATGTGATGGAGCAAACATTCCCGCTGGGCGTTTTCAAGGATCGCACCAAAGTGGCAGAGCCGAGGCGCTTGCCGGAAGCGAGCCCGGCGCTAGAAGAGATTCCGCGGATTCTCGGCGTTGATCCGGGGAGTTTTTCCGAAGGCCATCCGGCGGCAATTGGCCCAGCGTCGGAGATTGATATCCGAGTGCGCGCCGCTGGCTTCGGCGGCCAGGGAGTGCTCTTGCTGGGCGAGGTGCTCGCCGAGGCGGGCCTCGATGCCGGTCTCGAGGTCTCCTGGCTTCCGTCGTATGGGCCGGAGATGCGATCCGGCACGTCGAACTGCCATGTGCGCATCACCGGCCGGCCCATCGATTCGCCGCTGGTGGCCGAGCCCACCGTGCTGGTGGCTATGAACGAGCCCTCGCTCAAGAAGTTCCAAGCGAGCGTGCGCCCGGGCGGCTGGATTCTCTATAACGGCGAGGCGCTGCCCGAGGGTTGCGAGCGGCCGGATGCGCATATGCTGGCGCGTCCCTTTACGCGCCTGGCCGGCGAGCTGGGCGACGCGCGCGCGGGCAATATGGTGGTGCTTGGGGCGCTGCTCGAGATCGCATCCGTGCTGCCCGAGGCCAGCGTCGCCGCCGCGCTGCGCAGGCTCGTCAAAAACCCAAAGTGGGTTGAGCTGGACGAGCGCGCCCTGGCGCGGGGACGAGCGCTCTACAGGGAGTCGCTCGCAGAGGCCGGAAGCTAGAACTGACGGCAGGGGATTTGGCGACAGGCAGATCGTGAGCGGAGGCAGCTTCTGCTGAGTTCGTTCGCGACCGGGGGATTCTTGGTTCCCCCGGGTTTCCAGCCCTATGCCGTTCATTCCCTACGCGTTCTCAAAGCTCAGCCTATGACGGGCGAGTCATCGACGACAAGAGTCTTCATCGCCATTGAAGCTCCTTAGGGCGCAGGTTTCAAGGCGCTCTCAAGCCAGGCGCGCATCTCGGCGTCATGAGGCCAACTTCGCCGGTGCGGCGGGGCACAGGGACTCGCACTGGGGCAGATCGCGCGCAAAGGTCTCGCAGCCGCGAGATCGACCTCGATTAGGGGCTTTTCCACCAGCCATTCGAGCATTCCCTCGGCCTGCTCCGCGCTGACAGCCTCCTGAATCACGGCCTCGTCTTTTTTGTATTCGACGGGCATTGGAGAGCCTCCCAGGTATTGAGAATACTGAGCGCGGACCGGCCCCCGGCGATGGCCGGGCCGGAATTCACAGGCGAGCGGGAAGGCCAGCCAAGGGCTTCTGGAAGAGGATTGTCTTCCAGAAGCCGCCGGCCGTGAAGTCAAACGCCTCGATGCCCTTCCGCACCGGAGGCACAGCTGCTTCATCGGCAGTATTTGCAATTGGGTTAATGAAGAACCCGGCAGGCCGGCAAGAACCTCCCGCTGGCTCATCGAGTCGTTGCTATCCGCTGAAGATGCGCGCTCAGTTGCCGTGGAAGGGCCCGTGTTGGCGAAGTTGATTCCTTGATGAACGAGGTACGGCAACCTCGGCGACGGCGGTCGAATGGAGTCGAGGGCGCGGATAATCGGAAGTGTGGACACTGCCCGCAATCTTCCGCTCCTGAAGGACTACCAGGCGTACCTGCGCGTGGAGAAGGGGCTGCGCCCGCTTACCTGCGAGGCCTACGACGGCGACCTGAAGACCTTTGCCGAGTTCATCGAGGGGCGTCACGGCGTACTGTTGACGGCCGCGCAGGAGGACGTGGCGGCGTTCCTGGAGCACCTGCGGGCGCATGGCATCGACTCGCGCTCGTCGGCGCGCAAGCTGAGCTGCCTGCGCGGCTTTTACAAATGGCTGCTGCTGGACCGCCGCATCCATCACGATCCCACCGTGAATATCGAATCGCCCAAGGCATGGAAGGTTCTGCCCAAGTCGCTGGCCGAGCCGGAGGTGGCCGAGATGCTGGAGCGGGCTGGCATGGCGGCAACGCATCCCCAGGCGCAGGCCACGGCGCTGCGCGATCGCGCCATTCTGGAGCTGCTCTACGCCGGCGGGCTGCGCGTCTCCGAGGTAACGGCGCTCTCCACTGGCGATCTGGGCCTGGACACGGGGCGCGTGCAGGTGCGCGGCAAGGGCGACAAGGAGCGCATCGTTCCGCTGGGGCGTGCGGCGCTGGAGGCGTTGGAGAGCTATCTGCGCGAAGGCCGGCCGCACCTGGCGCGCATCGGTTCGGGCCGCAGGACCGGCGCGGCGCGGCAGGATGCGTCCCGGCTCTTTCTTTCCATTCGCGGTATGCCGCTCACCCGCCAGTGGGTCTGGCACGTGGTCAAGAAGGCCAACGCCACAGCCAGCCCGCACCGCCTGCGCCACAGCTGCGCCACCCACATGGTGGAGCACGGCGCCGACCTGCGCAGCGTGCAACTGTTGCTGGGCCACGCCGATATCTCCACCACCCAGGTTTATACCCACCTGGCGCTGGGCCGGTTGAAGGCCGTACATCGCCAGCACCATCCGCGCGGACGGCGGAGGGAGTTGGAGGCCGAGCCGTTGCCGGAGTCCGCACCAGACTCGCAGCCGGGTTCGCGTCCCACTTCTCATCCCGATCCGCGCCGCGGCCTGCATCTTCTGCCGCGGGCAAAGCCGCTTGAGGAGATAGCTTGAGCGAGTTCGCCGTCGCCTCTCCGCCCACTGCGCTCGGCGCGCTCGTGGCGGATTATCTGCGCGTGCTGGCCAACGAGCGCGGCTCATCGGCGCACACCCTGCGCGCCTACGATCGTGAACTGCGCAACTTCGCCGCCTTCATCGCCGGCCGGTTCGGCCCCGAACAAACGGTCGACCGCATCGAGCACACTCACATCCGCGCCTACCTGGGCACGCTTTACGACCGCGGCCTCTCCAAAGCCTCGGCCGCGCGGGCGCTGGCCTCCATCCGCAGTTGGTTCAAGTGGCTGGCGCGCGCGGGTTATCTCGAGCAGAATGCGGCTTCCCTGGTGGCCACGCCCCGGCTGCCCAAGCATCTGCCGCGCGTTCCCTCCATCGAACAGATGAACCGGGTGGTGGACTCCGGTGGGCGAAGACGCCGCCAGCTGGCCGGCGCGCGACAAGGCCATCCTCGAGATGCTCTACGGCTGCGGCATTCGCAACGCCGAGCTGACGGGGCTGAATCTCGAAGACATTCACTGGGCCAACGACGCGATCCTGGTGCGCGGCAAAGGCCAAAAGCAGCGCTACGTCCCGCTGGGCGACGCGGCGGCCGAGGCGCTGCGCGCCTATCTCGCCGAGCGGGCGGCGCGACTGGCCGCATTCGGCGAAGGGAAGGGAATCGAGACGCCGGCGCTCTTCCTCAATCTGCAACTGCGCGGCCTGGACAAGCCCGGCGGCCAGGCCCGGCTCACCACCCGCAGCGTCGGCCGCATCGTCAAGCGCATCGCCATTCTGCGCGGCCTCTCCGCCGACGTGCATCCGCACACGCTGCGCCACGCCTTCGGCACGCATCTGCTGGAGGAGGGCGCCGACCTGCGCGCCATCCAGGAGCTGCTCGGCCACGAGCGGCTCTCCACCACCCAGCGCTATACGCAGCTGACCACCGCGCAGTTGACAGTGGTCTACGACCGCACGCATCCGCGGGCGAGATAGAAGTGATCGAAGCCCGCCCATGCGTGAGTTCCCAAATAGCCGGTCACCCCACAGAATCTTGTCCGTCTCATCGATCAGCGCGGAACTCCTCTGCCGGCATCGCTCACCATAGCGGCGCCACCGGCGCTTCCTGCATGACTGGCTTTGGGCCATTCTGACTGGAGAGATGGATCGCGGCCAGGTAGGGTTTGACTTGCGGATCGTAAGTCACGGTGATGAGCCCGCCCCTCCCCGGCGGCCCATCGGAGCCGTTGCGGCCATCGGAGCCGCTGCTTCCGCTGCTGCCATTGGGAGTTCCTATTCCGCCGGAACCGCCCATCATTCAGCAATACATT
>CAWCWQ010000263.1:0-15280 GCA_963799145.1 uncultured Acidobacteriaceae bacterium
CACCGCAGAACGTGGTCCGGGGATTCGACGGCACCACCTGGTTCGAGGTGCTCGATCCCGAAGGCAACAGGGTGGAGTTTGTGCAGCCCGGCGGCAGCCTGAAGCGGTCGGTGAATGCACCCAACGCCATCGGCCGGCACATCATTCACATCGGCATCCTGGTGCATAGCCGCGAGGCCGAAGACAAGTTTTACAAGGACCTGCTCGGCTTCAAGCCCTACTGGTTCGGCGGCATGAAGGAAGGCAAGATCGACTGGGTCAGCCAGCAGGTTCCCGACGGCCACGACTGGCTCGAATACATGCTCTCGGCCGGCCCAGGGACGGGCATTCCCGCCGACATGACCCAGAACCAGCTTGGCGTTCTCGATCACCTTTCGATCGGCGAAGCTTCGGTCCCCGACGCCTACAAGGTGCTGGATGCCGGCAACCGCCTGACAGGCCGCCACGATCCGGCGCCGAAGATCGGCCTCGACGGCAAATACCAGTTCAACCTGTACGATCCCGACGGCATTCGCCTGGAGCTGATGGACTTCCACGCCACCGGCAAGCCGTGCTGCTCGCCCTTTACCGCCGAAGACCCGCCGGAGTAAGAATTTGGTGCTACACCAGTTCAGAGAATCGGGACCTGGGGCACCCACATTTTCTACTTATTCGGATATGGGCGACCCGCAAGCGCCAGCAATGACATGGATCAACGATGACCTGGGGCGCCTTCTGGTATCTTGCTCTGTGCTACGGGAGGAATTTCATGAACAGCGGCTGGAGACTGAGCACCGCACTGGCATTCGTAACCATGATCTCAACCATTTGCAGTGGCCAAACTCCGGCCCAGCCCAGCGGGATCGATCCGGCCCTGATGGCAAAGGCAACCGCCGGCAACCCCGACGCGCAGTTTCGGGTTGGAGTGCAATATGAGCTTGGCGCGCATGTAACCAAGGACCCGGCCCAGGCCGCGGCATGGTACCGCAAAGCCGCCGGCCAGGGCTTCGCGCAGGCGCAGCACAGCCTGGGAGTACTCTACGAGTCGGGCAGCGGTGTGCCGGCAGACCCTGCGACGGCTGCGCAATGGTATCGCAAGGCGGCCGAGCAGGGATTCGCGCCCGCGCAATTCTCGCTCGGACTCTGCTACGTTCACGGCAAAGGGGTTCCGCAAGACTTTGGGCAAGCGCTGGAGTGGTACACAAAGGCGGCGAAGCAGAATAATACCGATGCCATGCTGAATCTGGCGTTCCTCTACCACAATGGCCAAGGCGTCCCCAAGGACGAGGCTCGGTCGTTCGGCCTCGTGCGCCGGGCCGCCGAGGCAGGCTCGCCGGATGCGCAATTCCAGCTGGGGATGGACTACTACCAGGGCGAGGAAGGTCTGCAGCCGGACAACGATCTGGCCAGGAAGTGGCTGCACAGATCGGCTCAACAGGGCGATGTAGCCGCGCAATTCAATTACGCCATCCTGCTCAAGGCTCAACCGGATAAGGTGTATTTCTGGTTGAGTGTCGCCGCGCCCCATCTGACCGGCCAGACGAAGGATAAAACGGCGGAACTTCGCGCCGATGCGGCCAAGCGGCTCAGCCCCGAAAAGAGGGCGGAGATCGACCAACAGGTGAAGGCCTGGCGTCCAGTCGAGGAACAACCCTGAGGGGACGGAGCCAACCCATTCCGGCGTTCGCGGCGAAGTGCCTGATAGGTGCTATCCCAGGCCCGAAAATCCGGACCTGGGGGCACCCGCCGTATGTCTGGGGTCCGTAGGACGCGGAAACAAGGATTAGAATAGGCAGAGTGAAGGCGGGTGGGCGGGTGGCCACGGTCTCCGTAGGAATTCTATCAAGTTGAGGGTGCCCCCGGTCCCTCGCACTCGGGGACCGGGGAGGAGAGTTGCATAGCCGATCGCGCATCCGTTTGCAGACAAAGGATGCGCGCCTTTCCTGCACCGCGAGAATACTTCAATTGTGAATACATGAACAGTGAAATGTGAGCTTCCCTCCCCGGTCCCCAAAAGCGAGGGACCGGGGGCACCCTCAGTTGGTTTGGAAATGGACTATGGGACCGGGGCCACCCGCCACATGCAGAGGTTGCTGCCGCTCTTCCATGTTCATTCATATCGGGCCGGAAGAGACGCAAACCATCCGGCGGATTCCTCGCGCGCTGCTGTTTCCAGCGCCCGGCCTGCCAAAGGGCCATGCGCTCATGGGCTACGACGAGGAGGGCCGCTGCCCCATGCTGATTGAGGGCGAGTGCTCCATCTATGAGGATCGCCCGCAGACCTGCCGCGATTACGATTGCCGGGTCTTTGCCGCAACGGGTGTTGCTGTCGCCCCGCGGACCCAGGCTGAGATTGCGCGCCGTGTGAAGGCGTGGGTATTTACTTATGAGGGCGAAGAGAGCCGCGAGGAACACAGGATTCTGAAGGAGGCGGCGGCCTTTTCGAAAGGAACCGGGACCTGCTTCCGCAGCTGCGCCTGCTCGGTAATCCAACTCAGTTGGCCGTGCTTGCGGTGAGGGTTTTCAGGCTCTTCTCTGGCATCACGGGAAAGAAGCGCAAGGGAGCATCCGCCATCCCGGACGCCGAAATTGCCCATGCGATTATGGCCGCTTTGGTTAAGCCGGAGACGCCCACGCCATCCGCGAGGCTCGATTAGAGCGGTGACCCGGAAGTTACTTGCACAAGTCCGGCGTGGAACCGCAGGTTCTTCGACAGAGAGCCTCTGGAGGACCCGGTGGAACGCATTCTCTTGGAGTGAGCGATTCTGAACAGCACTGCCGAAGCGAGTGAGTGAATTCTGTAGACCGGGTCCAAGAGGGATGAGTGGCTCGTTCTTCCGAACTCAGGCCTGATGCCAATGAAAGGACAAACATGAAAACGACCAAGATTCTGGTTACCGCGCTGGCGCTGCTTGCAATCGGGAGCATGGTGGGCTGCTGGGGAGCCTCTACAAAGTCGCCGGATGTATCCGACAGTATCCGTAAGTCACTCGATCAAGCAGGTTTGAAGGACGTTACCGTCAGTCAGGATCGTGACAAGGGCATTGTGACCCTCGGCGGGCATGTCGTCAATGAGAACGATAAGGCCCAAGCCGAATCCCTGGCAAAGTCCTTCGCCGGCACACAGGTTGTTGCGGACCAGATCGCCGTAATTCCCGTGGGTCAGGAAAAGGAGACACGGGCCATGAATTCCGACCTGGACCAGGGCATCGAAAAGAATCTGGACGCTGCGCTGATTCAGAACAGGATGCACGACAGCGTGAAGTATGCAGTGAAGAACGGCGTAGTCACGCTGAGTGGAGAAGTAAACTCGGAAGCCACGCGCACTCGCGCCGAGGCGGTTGCGACCGGGGTGCCGAACGTACAGCAAGTAGTGAACGATTTACAGGTGACCAAGAACCGGAAAGCCAGTTCAACGCAGTAGAAACTGCTGAGTCGATCTACGCCTGGGGACGGACAGCGGCCGCCGTTCCCGGGAACGAGCAGTAACCGCGATCTTCTCTGTTTCTGCTCCGGTAGCTTTTTAACGATAGACTTGAGTCGGGATTTCAATTTCGGATGCCGCCGGGTTTGTTCACAATTGTTCGCTGTGGCAGGGGTCCGCATGCCGCTTCCGATCCCGTGGCCGCGCGGGGACTCTTGCGCAGTTTGCAGTATTATGAACAGTTGCTTCGCATGCGCTCAGTTGTCATGGCAAAGGCCCGGCTGAAGCGCGGGTGTCTAAAACCAGCGGTGCCGCCTGCGCGAGAATGCCCAGATCGCTAGCCCGGCCAGCAACGCGCCGATCAGCAGCCAGGCAAGGTCGCGGTTGCTGAAATCCTGCAAGAACCGAAAATCGTGCCAACGCATCAGCGCCAGCGCATTGCTCATTGCGATCGGCATCTCTTCCCTCCGCTCACGGGTTTCATTGACCGCCTGACGCACCTGGACGGCTGTTTCCGGCCCGCGGCCAATCTTCCGGCAGCGGGCCGAACTTGCTGTAGGCCGCTCTATCTGAAGACCCCAAGCAGATAGCACACCAGCAGAATCAACAGCACTGTGCCAAGCCCTATGCCGGCTCCTCCGCCGGCGCCCCACCGGCCGTAGCCGTAGTATCCGCCGCCTCCGGCAAATACGAGCACCAAGACAATAATGAGGATGATGAGCATCTCAGATTCTCCTTCCTTGGGGATTGCAACTCCCGGGTTATGTCACCGATTCGGTTGCGCCGCGTCCTTCAACCCGGCGAGTTCATCGAAGAGCGTGTTGATCGCCGCAGACCCATTTGAAGTTTTCAATCACCAAATGTGCAAGCTTCTGCACCGCGGGTCTTCCGTCGCATGCGCCACGGTCCCGCAGCGGGGGTCTTCCATCTCAGTCACCGCGCTACTGAGCAGGCTTTTACAGCGCAAATCTTCCTTCCCAATCACCATGCCATTGCATAGGTTCATGCAGCGCGGGTCTTCCATCTCAGACGCCGCGATCGTGCACCGGGGGTCTTCCATCTCAATCACCATGCTTTCGAGCAAGCTCTTGCACTTGATCGCTCTTTAAGCGAACTGAGATCAGGTTGGCGCGGTCTACGCCACAATGGCTGCTCAATAGTGCACACACTGCTTCAACTCCTGTTCAAACCCCCAACCTGGAAAGGTTGACCAGCACTTTCGTCCCTGCCGGCTTCGAATCTCGGAGCGAGCAATTCTGGCCAGCTTTCATGCGGCTCTCCGCTCATGATGGATTGCGTAGGACCTCTCTCGACCAGGAAACCTCCACCGATCAACCCTGCCGCCGCGGACAGTCCCGCATAGGAGAACGCAATGAACTACCACTTCATGGGGTACGACTTCACCTATACCCAGCTCATCGTTGCCTCGGTTGTACTCGTCGTCGTCATACTCATCGCTGTCGGCTGGTTCGTGGAACGCCGCAGAGCCCGCACCCTGGCCTTCCGCAATCGATTCGGCTCCGAATACGACCGCGCGGTGCTCACGCACGGCTCCGAGCGGCAGGCCGAGGCAAAACTGTCCGACCGGGAAACCCGCGTTGAAGCTCTGAAGATTCGCGATCTCGGCGTCACAGAACGGGAGCGCTTTGTCGCCGAGTGGGGCACGGTCCAATCCCGATTCGTCGATCATCCCAAAGCCGCGGTCACGGAAGCCGACGACCTCATCAATGCACTTCTTGAGGCTCGCGGCTATCCACGGGCCAGCTTTGAACAGCGCGCAGCCGATGTCTCCGTCCACTATCCCCGCGTCATGGAGAACTACCGAATCGCGCACTCGATCGCCGTCCGCCTCAACCAGGCTGAAGCCACCACCGAAGAGCTCCGCACCGCGATGATCCAATATCGCGCCATCTTCGACGATCTTCTCCAAGCACAAACGCCTACCGAAATCAGAGCGGCCGCATAGCCCGAAGCTCGCGGCGCGAAGGGGTCAGTTTAGCCGGGGCCTGTTCACATCTCTGAGGCAAATCGCCCAAGTCGCGTGAACAGGCCCTCATGCGGTTGCCCGCAAGGAGCACAAAATGGGACCACTCAAGAACCTGTTTCGATGCGCGCGCAAGTCAGGAATCTCCAGCCTGCTGCTGGCGGGCACCTTAGCCCTTGGGACCACCCTTGGGTTCGCCGCTAGCCCGCCTTCTGAGACCATTCAGTCCACTTACGCCCAAGCAGGCGGCACATTCGGCGTAACGCTGGTCATTTACAGCTACTCCACTCCATCGGACTTGCAGGTTCTCTCACAGGCATTCGGCGAGGGCCGGGATCGAGGATTGGCCACAGCGCTTTCCAAAACCAGAGCGGTCGGGCAATGCTCGGTTGCCGGGGCTCTCAGCTATGACGTGGCCTTCATCCAGGTGGTTCTGACGCCAACCGGACGGCAAATCACCTTCATCACCAGCCGCCCGCATCGGTTCGATGAAGCAGACCCGCCTGCGTCGCCCCCGCCCTTCGATCTGGCCGTCGGTCAATTCGACATCAACGACACCGATCCGGCCAAGAGCACGGGATTCCTGTATCCGGCAACCAAGCTCGTCATCGATAAGCAGGGAGAGTTTCACTACGATCTGGCCGGCAGCCCCTGGGCGCTGGTCAACATTCTCGATTCGCCGGCGATCCCGGCCTGAACCGGGCGCCGGGTTCCCGATGCAATTGGCCCCTGACTTCGGCACCGCTTGTCGTCCAATAACTGTTAGTGAGCAAAATTGCACAGCGCGCTTGGAGCCTTTACCGCACTATTCTCACAGGTGCCCACACCAAAAGCGGCGGCAGCGATGCCGGACGATACGGCTAAATCCCCTTGAAGGCAGCACCCCTTCTACGCTGCCGCCGCATCTAAGGTGCGTCTTATAACCCGATCCACGCAACCCTTCCCCAAGCGTGCAAAACTGCACATCCATCCCAGTTTGGCTGGAGTAGAGTCATGCGATGATGAATTCCTTTGCTGGCTGCATTCTGAAATTCGGACCGTTTACGCGGGATCTCTTTGTGTCTGCTGCCGGGTGCTTCGCGTTTACGCGTTGCTTTCGCCTGATCGCAGTAGGAAAAGAAGGATCGGACACGGTGTCAGCCATCTATGTCGCCGGCACGTCCCGCAAGTCATTGGCGGGTAGCGGCGCAGCACTCTTTCTTCTGGCCTTCGTCGCGAGTGAAGCATTGGCGACGATTCGGGCGTTTGGCCGCTGATATCGATTTGCAACATGGCCTCTGAGCCGCAACTGAACTTGCACGTAATATAGTCAGGAGCCTGCTATGTCCACATTGAACGTCTCTGTGAATCCCCGACCGAACACCTCGATGCGGCGGGAACCGTGGCATCCGAAATTCGGAAAAGAGTCGGCCTCCTCCTTGCAGCCGATACCATGCCGGGCACTTCCACTCCGTGTAGCGCTGGTTGGAAACCACCTTCCGCGACAGTGTGGAATTGCGACTTTCACGACCGATTTATGCGATGCGATCGCTGCTGAGTACGGAGCCGCGGGATTGTCGGTAACAGCCGTCAACGATCCCCAATCGTCTTACGCATACCCTTCGCGGGTGCGTTTCGAGATCGCCGAACGCGACATATCTTCCTATCGAGCAACCGCCAATTCTCTCAATGCCGGCAATGTCGATTTGGTGTGCCTGCAGCATGAGTATGGAATCTTCGGGGGGAATGCCGGCAGCTATGTTCTTCAGTTGCTTCAGCATCTCACCATGCCGGTGGTAACGACGCTGCATACTGTTCTTCGTGAGCCGAGCCTCGACCAGCGCATCGTCATGCAACAGATCGCCGCACGCTCCGATCGTCTTATTGTGATGAGCGATTACTCTTCTCGCGTTCTCCAGGATGTATTTGGAGTACCAGGCGAAAAGATCGACCGCATTCCCCACGGCATTCCCGACTTGCCCTTTGCCGAGCCGGATATTTACAAAGAATCGCTCGCAATCGAAGGAAGGACTGTATTGCTGACGTTTGGCCTATTGTCTCCCAACAAGGGATTCGAGAACGTGATTCAAGCCCTGCCTCGCATCCTCGCCCGGCACAGAGACGTGGTCTACGTGATCGCGGGCGCCACTCACCCGCATGTCAGGGCCCGCGAGGGAGATCGCTATCGGGACCAGTTGCAGGCCTTGGCCAGGGAACAAGGTGTTGAAAAAGAAGTGATCTTCCACAACCGCTTCGTCAGTCCCCAGGAAATGGCTTCGCTGGTTGGTGCGGCCGACATCTATATCACGCCATACCGTTTCGAGGCGCAGGCCGTATCGGGAACACTCGCGTATGCTGTGGGCGCCGGGAAGGCGATCATTTCCACTCCCTATTGGCACGCAGCCGAACTATTGGACGATGGACGCGGGGCGCTGGTCCCCTTCGGGGATCCAGACGCTATTGTGGCCGCGGCAATTGAACTGCTGGAAAACGATGCGGCGCGCCAGACAATGCGCCGGCGTGCCTATTCCCATGGACGCCAGATGGTCTGGAACAGGGTAGCGCAGTCCTATATGCGTTCTTTCGCACGAGCTCGCGCCAGTCATATGCAATCTGATCGCTTGAGGTTTCCCGCCCAGGCGGTCGAAGAGATCGCTACGAGCCAACTCCTAAGTGCCTGAGCGCTCTCCCGGCGTCATGCCTTCCGCACCGCCGAAAAGACCGGCGTGGACACGCGGCGGTCAATATTGGCCAGTAATCGCAACGCGCATGCGCAACACTGGTTCTTGAATAACACGTCACGGACCCCAGGCTGCCGGATCTCCCGGCGTGCGATCTCTAGTGAACCCGACAACATCAAGAGATTGCATCATAACCGCCGTGCTAGGTCTCTGACCGCATGAAGTTGTACCAACTCTGGGTGCCCCAGGTCCCGATTTTGGGACCTGGGATAGCTTGAACTCGAGGTACGAAATCATCTGGTCACAGACCTAGTGAGTCGGAAAGAAAAGCGGAGACAAATGAAACTGCTCAAAGGAATCGGAATAGTATTGTGCCTTAGTGTGCTCGGTTTAGTCGCCGCGCCGAAAGCAAAGGCGGACCAGCTCGACAGAAAGACCGTTGTCACCTTCAGCGGGCCAGTCGAAGTTGGGGGCTCGGGCGCCCAGATATTGCCGGCGGGAACCTATGTTTTCAAGGCTATGGATTCCCCCTCGGACCGCCACATTATCCAGATCTCTAACCGGGAAGAAACCCATGTGTTCACTCTCATCCTGGCAATCCCCAACTTTCGCTTGAAGGCTACCAAGAGAACGGTCATCACCTTCAGCGAACGGCCCGCCGGTCAGCCTGAAGCATTGAAGGCATGGTTCTACCCAGGCCGCGAATGGGGTGACCAGTTTGTCTATGAAAGGTCAAAAGCTATCGAACTGGCCAAGGAAACCAATGAGATTGTGCTCTCGACCCCGGCCGTGCTGGTGGCCGCGCCCGTCGAGGTCTTGACGGCCGCGCCCATCGAGGCCGTCAACCCAAGCGGAGAAACGGTTGAAGAAGCCACTGTTGTTGAAGCGCCTCCCGCCGAGGTTGCAGCTGCCCCAGCGCCTGCCGTAGCTCCGGCGCCCGTGCTTGTAGCCTCTCTGCCTCAGACAGCCAGTTATCTGCCTCTGATCGGGTTGGCTGGGCTGCTCATGCTGGCCTGCGGCTTTGCTCTCACGGGCTTGTTGAAACAGACAACCTAAGTAATTGAGGGCGGGGTCAACAGCTTCTTCAAGTTAGCAGGTAACGATAAACCAAAGGAGGCGCTACGCGAGTATCGCCTCCTTTGCTCATTCGGCCGCATGAACGGTATGCGGGTGCGCCCGCGCCGGATTGTTCTAAAGAAGACTGGACGTATGGCTGAGATGACCTCATGCGAGAGGCAAGTGCGGCGAAGAGCGAGAAGGCAAGCCGCACAGCTCTCTACAGCCCAAATGTGCATGTCCGGGGATAACACTGTGAAGCTCCGGTGTCTGATTGCTTTGATTGGCCTGGTCCTTTCGCCATATATCTCGAAAGCACAGAAATCCCAGCCAGCGCAGAGCGGTTCTGCCGGCGGGTATACGCTGACGCTGAATTCCGATATGGTTATCCTTAGCGCAACCGTCGTGGACCGCCACAATGCACTTGTTTCCGGGCTCGGCAAAGATGATTTCCAGGTATACGAAGACGGAGTTCTTCAGCAAATCAAGCACTTAAGCCACGAAGATATTCCGGTAACAGCCGGCATTCTTGTCGACAACAGCGGAAGCATGGCGGCGAAGCGCGACGATGTGATTGCAGCTGCGTTGGCATTTGCCCGCTCCAGCAATCCGCAGGACCAGATGTTTGTGGTCAACTTCAACGACCGCGTCTCCTTTGGTCTTTCCGCAGACGCGCCGTTTACAGATCGGCCGGAAAAACTGCAACTGGCTCTTTCTGGAATTAAGGCGATCGGTCAGACATCTCTATACGACGGGATTGCTGCCGCCCTCGATCATCTCAAGCAGGGCAACCGCGACAAGAAAGTGCTGATCCTGATCAGCGACGGCGGCGATAACGCCAGCAAGCACACATTGGCACAGGTTATCGACATGGCCAAGCAGTCCACATCAATCATCTATGCAATCGGCATCTTCGATGAACGGGACGGCGATCAAAACCCCGGCGTGCTGAGGCGGTTTGCAAAGGAGACAGGCGGCGAAACCTTCTTTCCGGAATCGTCCAAAGACACCACCTCAATTTGCGAGGAAATTGCTCGCGATATCCGCAATCAGTACACATTGACCTATGTTCCCACGATTGCATCGCAGGACGGGAGATATCGTGCCATCGAAGTGAAAGCAACTACGCACGGTCGTGGAAGCTTGTCGGTGCGCACTCGGGCCGGATACTCCGTGCCTCTAACACCGCCGGCAGCGGCAGCAAAGGCAATCGGCAATGATACCGGCAAATGAGCAGCCGAGGCGCGCTATGCGAGGGCGTCTGTTTCTTCGCTGGGCGCGGTGGTTCCTCTGCATCGCAGGCGCACTTGCGGTCTCCTATGTTGCGTTGACGCTGCTCCGCGCGAAGCTCTACCAGAAAGCCGCAGACAACGATTTGAGTAAGCAGATCATTGAGCAAGATCAGCACAAGGTGGGTCAGCCCAAGGCGGCGGCCAAAGAAGGCGATCTTCTGGGGCGAATTGAGATTCCAAGGCTGGGACTGAAGGTGGCGATTCTTGAGGGAACCACATCGAGGACGCTGCGGCTTGGCGCCGGACACATCAAAGGCACTGCTCTTCCAGGAGAGCCCGGAAACATCGGCATCGCCGGGCATCGAGATACATTCTTTCGCGACCTGAAGGATATTCGCAGCAGCGATGAGATTCAGATTCAGACCGCTGCCGGCCTTTCACGCTACGAGGTTGACCGGGTGCGGATCGTCGCCCCTAACGACATTGGAGTTTTGGCTCCCTCAGCCGAGTCAGCCATCACGCTTGTTACCTGTTATCCGTTCCATTATATTGGCGCGGCTCCGGAGCGATTTATAGTTCACGCGCGCAAGGAGTAGGCTCCCGATACGGGCTGCCATGCAATTTCCGGCTTGCTGGCCGTCCACCATACAGATCAATCCGGCTTCGCCGGCAAACCGGCCAGGATGATTGAGACGCAGCGATCGACTCCGAGCTTGAGATTCTTACCCCTTGTGTGGATGGTGGCAAAGTCTGCCAATTCTCTTTTGGAGCGCAAAGGCAATTCCCAAAGAATTCAACCACCTTTGTACAATTTTGCTCAGACCCTCAAAATCACGGCTTGATATTTTGGCAAAGTCGATCGGTGTCGGCTTTGCACGCCGAGCCGAAGAGACGATGAGCTTTGGACACTGAGTAATCTCAGTTGGACGAAAGGGTACAAATGCGCAAATTCGGAGTTGGTATCACGTGTTTCCCGGCGGCTCTATTGATCGCTCTCATAGCCGGATGCGGCCAGGAAGTGGTAACCGTACCGACTGTGGTGTCTACAATCCCCGCCAATGGCGCTACGAATGTTGTCGTCAACACGACGGTCAGCGCCACGTTCAACGAGGCGATGAGCCCAGGCACAATCAGTTCAACGTCCTTTACGGTGACGGGGCCGGGCGGAGCCGTAGCTGGAGCAGTTACTTACTCCGGCGCCGTTGCGACGTTCACGCCTGCTGCCGCTCTCGCATACAGCTCTATCTATACGGCCACAATCACCACGGGGGCAGCAAACCTGGGTGGTACCCATCTGCTTAACAATTATGGTTGGACGTTTACGACGATCACGCCGCCGCCCGCGGTGATAGCAGTAGTCCCTGTGAATGGAGCCACAAGTGTGCCCATCGGCCAGGTTCTCAGCGCCACCTTCAGCGAGGGGATGAACCCTGCCACGATCAGCGCGGCAACCTTTACGGTGACGGGGCCGGGCGGAACCGCCGTGGCCGGAGCTGTCGCATACAGTGGCGTAATTGCGACGTTTACGCCCGCCGCGAATCTCGCCTACAGCACTGCTTACACTGCCACAATCACAACCGGGGCAACGAGCGTCGCAGGAACTCCGCTGCCTGCCAAATACGTGTGGACCTTCACGACGATTACACCCCCGCCCGCGGTGATAGCAGTGGTTCCTGCGAATGGAGCCATCAGTGTGCCCATCGGCCAGGTTCTCAGCGCCACCTTCAGCGAGGGAATGAACCCTGCCACAATCAGCGCCACAACTTTCACGCTGACAGGGCCGGGGGGGGCTGTGGCCGGAGCCGTCGCATACAGTGGCGTAACCGCGACGTTTACGCCCACCGCCAATCTCGCCTATAGCACGGTTTACACTGCCACCATCACAACGGGAGCAACGAGCGTGGCAGGAACTCCGCTGCCTGCCAAATACGTGTGGACCTTCACGACGATTACACCGCCGCCGACGGTGACCGCAGTGGTCCCTGCGAATGCAGCCGCGAATGTTCCGATTGCCCAGGTGCTCAGCGCGACCTTCAGCGAGGCGATGAGCCCAGCCACGCTTGACGCAGCCACCTTTACGGTCGCGACCGGCGGAGTTACGATACCGGGAGCCATCTCCTATTCGGGCCTGGTTGCGACGTTTACGCCGACTTCCAACCTGAACTACAGCACCGCCTACACGGCTACGATCACAACCGGGGCACAGGACTTGGCGGGCCAGACGCTGGCGGCCAACTATGTTTGGACCTTTACAACGATTTCCTCAACGCCTGCGGTGATATCCACGATACCTGTCAATGGAGCCACAGGCGTGCCTCTCAGCCAGGTGCTTAGCGCAACCTTCAACGAGGCGATGAAGTGTGCGACGCTCGCGTCGCCGGCAACTGCCTTTACAGTCACAGGCCCAGGCACAACTCCCGTCACGGGAACAGTCGCTTGCTCAGGCAGCGTCGCGACCTTCACTCCAGGCGCTCCACTTACGGTCAATACGCTGTATACGGCCACCATTAGCACCGGGGCCCAGGACTTGGCCGGCACGGCAATGACCAGTAATTACGTGTGGAGCTTCTTAACGCTTCCGGCGCCTACCCCGCCGGCGGTCATTTCCACCGTGCCCGTCAATGGGGCTACGGCTGTGCCCATCAATCAGGCGCTCAGCGCCACCTTCAGTGTGGCCATGACCCCGGCCACGATCAACGCGACAACCTTCACGCTGACGGGGCCGGGCGCGGTCGGCGTACCTGGAGTCGTCACCTTTGTCGCCGCCGGCTCGGTTGCGACGTTTACACCGAATGCCAGCCTGGCATCGAGTACCCTTTACACGGCCACGATCACCACCGGGGCTGAGAACCTGGCGGGTACTGCATTGGCCAGTAATTACGTCTGGACCTTCACCACCGCCGCTACCCCAATTCTCACGCCGCCGACGGTTATTTCAACCGTCCCTCTCAACGGAGCTATGGCCGTGCCGCTGAATCAGATCGTCAGCGCCACGTTCAGCACGGCGATGGACCCTGCCACCATCAGCTCGGCAACCTTCACGCTCACAGGGCCAGGCGCCGCTGCTGTACCGGGCCTGGTTGCGTACGCAGCGGTTGGAAACACGCTGACGTTTACACCGACGGCAAATCTGGCGCCCAGCACCCTGTTTACAGCCACAATCACCACCGGGGCTCAGAACCTGGCGGGCACTTCATTGGCCAGCAGCTACGTGTGGACCTTTACAACCGGCGAAGCTGTAGTGGCGACTCCGCCGGAGCTGGTTTCGACGGTTCCCGCGAACGCGGCCCCGGCCGTGCCCCTCAATCAGGCCGTCAGCGCAACCTTCAGCAAAGCGATGAATCCGCTGACCATCACCACGGGAACATTTCAACTTACGGGACCGGGCGCAACCGCGATAGCTGGAACGGTCTCCTACGATGCGATCAACTTCATTGCCACTTTCACGCCTACGTCCTTGCTGACCGCCAGCACCACCTATACCGCGACGGTGACCAATGGGGCGACGGACCTGGCAGGCAATCCGCTGGGGACCACCGGCGCGCCGAATCCCTGGACCTTTACGACCGGCGCGGCAGTGATCCCACCGCCAGTGGTCCTTGGGCCGACCATAACGCTCTTTGGCGCCTTTGGCGGAAACGCCGGAATAACCAACCAGGGAATCAACACGGTCATCAATGGAGATATCGGGACAACGGCAGCCTCGACTTTGATAACCGGATTCTACGACAAGAGCATTGCGGCCGTTGCCGGCGTTTATCCATGCGGGTACACGATAACACCGCTCAATGTCGGGCTGGTGAATGGAACCATCGATACCGCTCCGCCGCCGCCTGCCGTTGCATGCCCCAGCGAGGGAACCGCCGTCACAATGGCCATCGCAACGGAAGCCCTGGGAGAAGCTCAAACCGCTTACAACACTCTGAAGAATTTGCCTCCAGGCAACACTCTGCCAACCAACGAGTTGGGCAATCTAACCCTGGCCCCTGGCACTTACACCTCCGCAAGCTTCTATGACATATCGTCGGGGCCTCTAACCCTCGACGCTCAGGGGAATCCCAATGCGTCCTGGGTCTTCCAGATGGGAACCTATTTCACCGTAGGCACGCCCTCATCATCTGAAAGTATCGTCCTGATCGGCGGCGCACAGGCCAAGAACGTCTACTGGCAGGTCGGGAGCGCCGCGACGATCAATTACGGGGGAGGCGGGACGATGGTCGGAACCATCATCTCTCAAGCGGGAATCACGATTTCAAGTCCCGGACAGTCCACGTCATCGACGGTGACGACCTTGAACGGCAGGGCGCTTGCTTTGGCTGCATCAGTCACAATGGTGAACACCGTCATCAATGTGCCTGCTCCATAAGGCCTCGTCTGAGACCGCTTCTGGGTGCGGTCTCAGTCGGATTCGTGCAGTGCAGGGTCCGGTATGTTCTGTTCGCGTTCAGTTAACCCGCCGCTGTGGTGTTTTGAAGTCGCGACGCGCAGTGCAGGAGACGACAATGAAATTGAGTGTAAGAATGATTGCCACCGCGGCATTTGCCGCACTTTTAATGCCTGCGTTCAACCTCCGCGCAGAGGTAGCGGAAAAACCGTCAGCCGGCGCCGATCCGGCTGCCGCGCTGCCGTCTGCCCCGATGCCGGCGGACTCGACGACAGCAACCGCGCCCTATTCGGAAGGGAGGAACTTCGGTACGCCCAAGGCTGAACTGTTTCTGGGCTACTCGTATCTGCAAGCTGTGCCCAAGCTGGCTGACGGAAACCGGCTCGTTTGGCTAAATGGCGGCAGCACCTCCATCGCTTTCAACTTCAATCGTTACCTTGGTGTGGTTGGCGACTTTGGCGGCTTCGGCGACACGCAACTCCGGCTGAATGGCTCGGCGAGTCCAGGTGTCGTGCAGGATTCAAGCGGGAGCGTCTATACCTATCTCTTCGGCCCGCGCTC
>CAWCWQ010000264.1:0-15838 GCA_963799145.1 uncultured Acidobacteriaceae bacterium
GTCTTGCTCTTGCCGCTGGCGGCAAACTTGGCCACCGCGCCGCGCGGCGTGGACTTGGACATCTGGCCGCCGGTATTCGAGTAGACCTCGGTATCCAGCACCAGCACATTCACGTTCTTGCCGGAGCCGAGCACGTGGTCCAGGCCGCCGAAGCCGATGTCGTAGGCCCAGCCGTCGCCGCCCAGAATCCACACGCTCTTGCGAACCAGCGTGTCGGCAATGGCCAGCAGGTTGCGCGCATCGGAGCTGCCGTTGCCGGCCAGCCTCTCGCGCAGCGCCAGTACGCGCGCCCGCTGCTGGTCGATCTCGGTCTCGGTCTTTTGCGGGGCTCCCAGCAGCGCCGCAACCAGTTCATCGCCCACAGCAGGCGTCAGCCGCGTCAACAGCATCTCGGCAAACAACTTCTGCTGGTCGAGAGCGATTCTCATGCCGAAGCCGAACTCGGCATTGTCCTCAAAGAGCGAGTTGGCCCACGTCGGACCGCGGCCCTGGGGGTTGCTGGTGTAGGGAGTGGTCGGCAGGTTGCCGCCATAGATGGACGAGCAGCCCGTGGCGTTGGCGATATACAGCCGGTCGCCGAAGAGCTGTGTGAGCAGCTTGATATAGGCCGTCTCGCCGCACCCCGCGCAGGCGCCCGAGAACTCGAAGAGCGGCTGCAACAGTTGGATGTCCTTCACCTGCGTATGCGACAGCTTGGCGCGGTCCACCTCGGGCAGCCCTTCAAAGAACTCCCAGTTGTCCCGCTCGGCCTCGCGAAGTGCCGCCTGGGGAGCCATGTTGATGGCCTTGTGGCTGGCGTCGCTCTTGCTCTTCACCGGGCAGATTTCAACGCACAGCGCGCAGCCCGTGCAATCCTCGGGGGCCACTTGCAGCGTGTAGCGCTCCTGCTCCATGGCCTTCCACTTGGGCTTGGCCCACTGGAAGGTCGCCGGCGCCTTGTCCGCCAATTCCGGACGAGTAAACCTTGGCGCGGATCACGGCATGCGGGCAGACCATGACGCACTTGCCGCACTGGATGCACAGGTCCTTGTCCCAGACCGGGATGAACTGCGCGATGTTGCGCTTCTCCCACTGCGCCGTGCCCGTCGGGAACGCCCCGCCGGCCGGAATCGCGCTCACCGGCAGCAGGTCGCCGTGTCCCGCCGGCAATCTGGCCCAGCACGTTGCGCACAAACTCCGGCGCACTGGCCGCAGATCGACGGAATCAGATCGAAGTCGGACGAGACGGCGGCAGGCAGTTCGACCTTTTCCAGGTGCGCCAGCGCATGATCCACGGCGGCATAGTTCTTCTGCACCACCGCTTCGCCGCGCTTGCCATAGGTCTTGTAGATGGCCTTCTTGATCTGCGCGATCGCCTCCTCGCGCGGCAGCACGCCGCTGATGGCGAAGAAGCAGGTCTGCATGATGGTGTTGATGCGCGTGCCCATGCCGGCCTCGCGCGCCACCTTGTTGCCGTCGATCACATAGAACTCGATCTTCTTGCGGAGCATCTCCTCCTGCGTGGTCTTGGGCAGATGGTCCCAGACCTCGGCCGCCGAGTAAGGCGAGTTGAGCAGGAAGACCGCGCCCGGCATCGCCGCCTCCACCACGTTCATCTTCTCCAGGAAGCTGAAGTTGTGGCAGGCCACAAAGCTGGCGCGGGTAATCAGGTAGCTCGAGCGGATCGGGTTCGGCCCGAAGCGCAGATGCGAGGTGGTCATCGACCCCGACTTCTTCGAGTCGTAAACAAAATAGCCCTGCGCGAAGTTCGGCGTCTTGTCGCCGATGATCTTGATCGAGTTCTTGTTGGCGCCCACCGTGCCGTCGGAGCCCAGGCCGTAGAACAGTGCCCGCACGGTCTTCGGGTCCTCGGTCGAGAACGCCGGATCGTAGGTGAGGCTCGAATGGCTTACATCGTCGTCGATGCCGATCGTGAAGTGATTCTTCGGCGCGGGCTTGGCCAGTTCGTCGAAGATGCCCTTGACCATGGCCGGAGTGAACTCCTTCGATGACAGCCCGTAGCGCCCGCCAACCACCTTGGGCATGGCGGCAAAAGGCAGGTTGGAGGCGTTCTCCGCCAGCACGGTCACAATGTCCTGGTAGAGCGGCTCGCCTGCGCCGCCCGGCTCCTTGCAGCGGTCGAGAACGGCAATCGACTTCACCGTCGCGGGCAGCGCGGCCAGGAACGCCGCGGCGTCGAACGGCCGGTAGAGGCGAACCTTCAGCAGCCCCAGCTTCTCGCCCTGCTTATTGAGCGCATCAACGGCCTCTTCGGCAGCCTCCGCGCCCGAGCCCATCAGAATAATCACGCGCTCCGCATCCGGCGCGCCGTAGTAGTCGAACAGGTGATAAGCGCGGCCAGTCTGCGCGGCAAAGCGGTCCATCACCTGCTGCACAATTCCCGGAACCGCGGCGTGGAACGGCGTGCAAGCCTCGCGCGCCTGGAAGAATACGTCGGGATTCTGCGCCGTGCCGCGAATCCGCGGCCGGTCCGGGCATGAGGGCGTTCTGCCGGAATTGAATAATGTACTTGTCGTCCAGCATGGCGCGGATCGTCTCGTCGCCGATGGGCAGAATCTTGCCCACTTCGTGCGAGGTGCGGAAGCCGTCGAAGAAGTGGATGAAGGGAATGCGGGATTCCAGCGTGGCAATCTGCGCCACCAGCGCCAGGTCGTGAACCTCCTGCACCGAGTTCGAGGCCAGCATCGCCCAGCCCGTCGACCGGCAGGCCATCACGTCCGAGTGGTCGCCGAAGATCGACAGCGCATGGGTAGCCAGCGTGCGGGCCGTCACATGCATCGTCGCCGGGGTCAGCTCGCCGGCAATCTTGAACATGTTGGGAATCATCAGCAGCAAGCCCTGCGAGGCCGTGAAAGTGGTCCCGAAGGCCCCCGCCTGCAGCGCGCCGTGCAGCGCGCCGGCCGCGCCGCCTTCGCTCTGCAGTTCTTCCACAATGGGCAATGCGCCCCAAATGTTTTTCTTTCCCTCCGAACGCCACTGATCCGCCCACTCGGCCATCGGCGACGACGGGGTAATGGGGTAAATTGCGACCACTTCGGAGAGACGATAGGCTACCGAGGCGGCCGCCTCGTTCCCATCCAGAATAACCATCTTCTGTTCACTCATTCGCTTTGCCTCATGGTGCGGCCGGACGCGACACAGCCGCTATCCAAGTCTCGCCGCTAAGGGGGGTGGAGCGGCTGTGATGCAAAGCACACGGCGGCTATGGAATCCCATATTCTGCGATTGAATTCCTATCACGGAGTCTTTCGCTGCTCCTTTCATATTGCCGGGTGCCGGGTGCCCCAGGTCTGGATTTTCAGACATGGGATAGCTCAACCCTCGACCGCCGGGATCGGGTTTCCCATCGGGTTCCTGTTCCGCCGGGTCAAGGAGGGGGGCTAGGTCTCAGAATCTAGATCAGGGACACCCGCCAATCCGCCATTCGAGATACAATGTATCGCAGGGGCTAACGTCATGGCGACAACGATGGTTCATGTCCGTGTGGACGAGAAAGTGAAGGCAGATGCCGCCAAGACGCTGGCCGCAATGGGCATCTCCGTCTCCGACGCGGTGCGCATGTTGCTTGTCCGCGTGGCGGCCGAGAAGGCCCTGCCCTTCGAGGTGCGGGTTCCCAACGCGGCCACCGTCAAGGCCATGCAGTCAGCGGATCAAGGCAAGGGAAAGCGCTTCAAGACGGCTGACGCGCTCCTTGAGAACCTGGGGATCTGAAGGTGCGCAATCCTGAACGGGATTCGCGGTATACTTTGAGGCGTGGAGATTACGTTCGATCCACGGAAGAGCTAGCGCAATCTTCGCGAGCGCAACCTCGGCTTTGAGAAGGCCGCCGATTTTGATTTCACTTCGGCTTCTTACTTCAACGAAGTGCGCAATGGAGAGCATCGCCTGCTTGCTGTGGGATTCTTGAACAAGCGGCTGCACGTTCTCTGTTTTCTTCCCAAGGACCACGGGATTCGAGTAATCAGCTTCCGCAAGGCAAACGATCGAGAGGCGCGCAAGTATGGCAAACCAAAGACCCTTGACAGACGATGAGGGCGAGGTTCGCGAACTGACTCAGGAAGACCTTGCCCGGTTCGTTCCTTTTGCCGCGCTTCCCGCCGAGGTGCAGGCGCTCCTCTCCTCGCAGAAGCGTGTCTTGCCCGACGAGGAAACCCCGTCGGCTCGCCAGCCCGCGGCCTGAATTGCCGGGTGCCCCACCTGGGCGCCCTCCGGGCAGCGCGCCTTTCTTTTTGCGCCTATAGCGAAACCAGGGTGACTGTACCCCGAAACCGCAATCCTCAAGTCAACGCGACCAACAGGGAGCGGCGACCTGGCACCGACCTCGTCAGGACACACCAACTCTGGTTTCGTTTTAGGGGACTCTCAATACCCAATCTCCAGGTACAGAATCACACGGTCAGAGACCTTGCGCGGCTCTCACCGGCCGGGCCTCGGGCAGCGCCCTGCTTAGGATGACGGCTCAATCGCCGGTGGGGGCGCTGCATCCTCCGCCGGCGCCGGAGGAGGTGGCGGAGGCGGAGGCGGCGCAGTCAGATCGTCCGTTGGCGGTGGCGGCGGAGGAACCAGCAGCAGCGCTTGAGCATCCGCCCTGGTAAAGGGAATGAATCCTGTCCACCACGAGGGAGGCGTCGCGCCCGCAGCCACGATCTGGCTTCGCATGTACCCGATCCGGCGCGCGCCGCCGGCAATACCGATTACGCAGCAAACGGCGAGAACCACACTCAGGATTGCCGAAAGCGCCCTATCGCGGCGGCGAGGCAGGTCGTCCTCCAGCGATCGCAGGCCAACTGCGATGAGCGCCACAGCCAGGTCCAGCCCGGCGAACGCGATAAGAACCAACCGCATACTGATATACCTCGAGACTCCATCGATGCCCATGTCGCCGAACCTCTGTTGTGCCTCGGCAACCTTGGAGCTGTCGATCACGAGAACGCACACGTATGCCAGGTCTCCCGCAAACCAGATGAGGCAGCAGATCGCTGCGATCCCGATCGCGACCCAGCAAATCGTCGCGGTACTCGAACTCGGTTCCGGCCCGGTGGATCGCATGTCCGCGGGTATCGTTTCGCCTGTGCCCCGGGCGATCCTCGCAACCTGAAGCAGGGCCATGAGCAATATGAGCACGACCGCTTCCACCACGCGCCACAGGATGGATTGCTCGCTCTCGATCAGGAAATTAAAGACATATATGGGAGCGGAGACCTGCGCATCCGCTATCCCCTGGAAACCATTCAGCATCGTCAAGACTGCCGCAGTCGCCTGAAGGCACACCGAGGCGAGGAGCAGGGGAATGGCAGGCAGCAGCGGCAGAGCCACTGGCCGGCCGCGGCGCACGGAGTAGAAAACCAGGATTAGCGCACAGAAGACCGGACCGAGAAGCAGGCTCAATGTGCTAAACAGATGCGTGACCAACCAGCCAGGGGAGAAAGAGGGGCTCTCCATCCGGATAACCTCCCGCGATCGGAATCGCTCTTCATGCTGAATAGCATACACGCCGCGGAAATTCAAAGAAATTCACGACTCCCCTGCCCCCTTTGCGGTGCAGGCAAGCGTCAACCGCCATGCCCAGCGGTTACCCCTTGAGATTCCCTGCGATTGTCGTGGGAGTTCGAACCCACGCTTCACCCGCGATGTTCATCAGCGATTGCCGGTCAACGATGCCGATTGAGCCCCAGGTGAACATCGCGTAGCAAAGTCCCGCAGGCATGCCCGATGGCGCGTTGACATTGACCCCGTGCCGCTCGAAGAGATTCACCAGCGCCGCCAACGCCCCGTAGCCGCAAAGGCTCGCGCAGTGATTTTCAGGCTGGCCCGCCGGTAGGCCAAAGACCGCCCAACCGCTCGTCCCTGGCGTCACCTGGCCCTGAGCGCCAGAGGTGAGATTCGCCGAGGCTACGCCGATCTTTACCGGCCCGGCATGGGCGATGGCGCCGTGCAAAGCCGCCGCATTCGTCCAATCGACCGAATGGAACGGCCCGTCCAAATAGGCCTTGCCGTCCAGTTGAAACCCGTGCGTTTGCAGAAACTCGGCGAAATTCGACGAACCGCATTCTCGCCAAGTGGACAAGACCACATCGGCAGGGATGAACACCTTGGGTTCGGCGCAGGCCTTGGCAAAGGCCTCCTCTGCCCAGCTCGAATTGCTCGCCTTCTCGTTCCCCCAAAGGTCGATTTCTATCGGCCAGGCGATGAAGCTTTCGGGCGCGGCGCCGCTCGCTCTATAGGGTTCCGAGGCCGCAAGTTCGTGATTGGGCGTCGGAAACTCGCCGCTAGGAACGAAGTATTCCGCGCTGGTCTCAGGCCGATAGGGCTCCGAAGCGGCGAGTTCGCTGCGAGACACCGGGATCGCGCCGCGCGGCATTTTGGGAATCATTTTCTCCTCCGTTGAAATACGCGGATGTGATGCGGCTCCGCGGCTCGATCGCGTTTCGGTCAATGCCGGCCAGGGCGATCGCGATGTGCGCAGGGGTACTTGGCAGCAGTTGAAGTTGGCGATGCCGGCGCCCGGTGCGCATGGCACCGGGCGGCCGGAAGTGCTCGGCATAGTTGTTAGGGAACCAATAGGTCCCATACGCCATCGGATTCGTTTGCGAAGGTCGTCGCTGTCTCCACTATCCTGGTTTGATAGTTCGAAGCGCGCGACGCGATGTGAACTTCGACGTGCCCGTTAGGCGTGTTGCTGGTCTTGATGAACGCAAGATCCTCGTTGGGCAAGAGCTGCCAAACCCCATCGGATTCGTTTGCGAAGGTTGTCGCCGTCTCCAAGATCCTGGTTTGATAATTCGAAGCGCGCGAAGCAATGTGAACTTCGACGTGGCCATTCGGCGTGTTGCTGGTCTTGATGAACACAAGGTCCTGGTTGGGCATGAGCTGCCAAACCCCATCGTTTTCGTTTGCGAAGGTCGTCGCGGTCTCCAGGATCCTGGTTTGATAATTCGAAGCGCGCGAAGCAATGTGAACTTCGACATGGCCATTCGGCGTGTTGCTGGTTTTGATGAACGCGAGATCTTCGTTGGGCAGAAGCTGCCACACGCCATCGGATTCGTTTGCGAAGGTTGTCGCCGTCTCCAGGATCCTGGTTTGATAATTCGAAGCCCGCGAGGCGATGTGAACTTCGACGTGGCCATTCGGCGTGTTGCTGGTCTTGATGAACACAAGATCCTGGTTGGGCATGAGCTGCCAAACCCCATCGGATTCGTTTGCGAAGGTCGTCGCCGTCTCCAGAATCCTCGTCATATACCCCGAGGTTCCCGAGGCAAGATGAACCTCGACGTGACCGTTGGGTGTGTTCGATGTCTTAATGAACGCCAAAGTGTTGTTGATGGAGACAACGGACTTGATCACCGTTACCGGATTGCGAATCCAGGCTTCATAGGTCATGTTCAGCATCGACTGCGCGTCGATGATCCCGATGGAGTTCCAGGTGAACATGGCATAGCACAGGCCCGTCGGCATCCCGGCCGGCACATTGACGGCGACACCATGCTGCTGAAATAGAGCTACCAACTCCGCCAGGGTCCCGTAACCGCAAAGGCTCGTGCAGTGATCCTCCGGTTCGTTCTTCGGATAGTTGTACATCGCCCAACCGCATGTACCCGGCGTAACCAGGCCATGGGGATTCGACTGGAACTCCCCCGCCCCGACGCCGATCTTCACCGGGCCGTGGCTGTAGATGGCGCTCTGCAAAATCGCCGCGTTGGTCCAGTTGACGGAGTTGTAGGGGCCGTCGTCGTATTTCAAATTGTTGAGCGGGAAGCCATCCGTTTGCATCGTTGAAAGAACGCCCGTCAGGGTAGCGCCATTCAGAACGCCATGCGCCGTTGCCCAGGCAACCACCGTGTTCAACGGAATGAATGTTTGCGGCGCGGCGGCGGCCTTGGCGAAGGCTTCCTCGGCGGTCACGCAGTCGCCATAGACGTAGTTATTCCACGACGACATTTGAGGCGGCCACATCAGAAAGCTCGGCGGGACCGCAATTGTTGGGTCCGGTATATGCGGCATGGCTGCCGCAAGCTCGTGGCGAGGCGAAGGGATCGCGCCGCGCGGTAGGCGTTTCGTCAAATCGGGGATTACTTCTTCTGCCATGTTTCTCTCCTTTTCATCGTTGGTTGTCGAGGTTGAACTCGTACCGTTCCCGCAACGGGGAATTGCGTTCGTGACGATCTAGAGACACAAATGAAGACGCCAGGGTGAAGCGGCCCGCGAGGCGTGTTCCGCCAGCCATTTTGACCTAGGCATTCATCTCTCCAAAGTCCCTCCAAGGGGGAAAGGCACGTCCATGCCTATCGGAGTCGAGAGACAAAATCCCTTTTTTCTTCCCGAGGCGCGCGACTGGCGGTTGGGCCGGTGACCCGCGTCCCAAGGCTGGCAAATCAGTCGGATTCGGTACCTTCGGTCGGAATCTCCGGATACTTTGGCAAGCTCAGTGGAGCCTTTGGGACACCCGCATTTCTTAATCATGGAACCTGCGCCACCCGCCACGAATTGGCTGCCTAGCTTGATCGCTTTCCCAGCTCACGCCAGCCAGAATGACCCCAATATTACACAATAGCCTTCTTATGAAAGGGCATGCAGGGCCACGAGGCTGTTTCGTGACCCTGTATGCGACAATGACCGCCCTTCGCTGCCAACCTGATGAGCGTCACTGGATTAGAGGGGTGCAAGCTTCAGTCGGAGATTGCCTCTCAGACGAAGAGTATCCCAACAAAACCAAGTCCAGCGGTTGACCCGATTTGGGTCGGTCGAGCCCGCGATGCCAGATCGAACGTCCAGATGCCATCGCTGCCGTGTGTCGTCAGGTAAAGAATGTTGCCTAGCGCGATGACCCCCGTAAAGCCAAGTCCAGCAGTCGTCGCGATTTGCGTCGGCCTTGCCTTCGTGGCGAGATCGAACGTCCAGATGCCATCGCTGCCTTGTGTCGTCAGGTAAAGAGTGTTGCCGATCGCGATGATCCCAACAAAGCCAAGTCCGGCGGTTAACGCGATTTGGGCCGGTTTGGCCCGCGTTGTCAGATCGAACGTCCAGATGCCATCGCTGCCGTGCGTCGTCATGTAAAGGGTGTTGCCGATCGCAATGACCCCCGTAAAGCCAAGTCCGGCGGTCGATGGGATTTGGACCGGTCTAGCCTGCGTTGTCAGATTGAAGGTCCAGATGCCATCGCTGCCGTGTGTCGTCAGGTAAAGGATGTTGCCGACCTCGATGACCCCCGTAAAGCCAAGTCCAGCGGTCGAAGGGATTTGGGTTGGTTTAGTCTGCAATGCCAGATCGAACGTCCAGATGCCATCGCTGCCGTGTGTCGTCGTGTAAATGGTGTTGCCGACCTTGATGATCCCCGTAAAGCCAAGTCCAGCTGTCGATCCAATTTGGGCCGGTCTGCCTTGCGATGTATGATCGAACCCCCAGATGCCGTCGCTGCCTTGTGTCGTCAGGTAGACGTCTGGATTGACGACGATCGTCACCGGCGTACGGATCCAGGCCTCATAGGTCATATTCAGCATCGACTGCGCATCGATGATCCCGATGGAGTTCCAGGTGAACATCGCATAGCAGAGGCCCGTCGGCATCCCGGCCGGAACATTGACGGCGACACCATGCTGCTGAAATAGAGCTACCAACTCCGCCAGGGTCCCGTAACCGCAAAGGCTCGTGCAGTGATCCTCCGGTTCGTTCTTCGGATAGTTGTACATCGCCCAACCGCATGTACCGGGCGTGACCAGGCCATGGGGATTCGACTGGAACTCCCCCGCCCCGACGCCGATCTTTACCGGCCCGTGGCTGAAAATCGCGCTCTGAAGAATCGCGGCGTTGGTCCAGTTGACCGAGTTGTGAGGGCCATCGTCGTATTTCTTGCCGTTGTACCAGAACCCATCCGTTTGCATCAATGTCAGAACGCCGGTGAGATTAGCGCCATTCAGAACGCCATGCGCCGTTGCCCAGGCAACCACCGTATCCAGCGGAATGAATGTTTGCGGCGCGGCGGTCGCCTTGGCAAAGGCCTCCTCGGCGGTCACGCAGTCACCATAGACGTAGTTATTCCACGACGACATTTGAGGCGGCCACATCAGAAAGCTTGGCGGGACCGCAATTGTTGGGTCCGGTATATGCGGCATGGCTGCCGCAAGCTCGTGGCGAGGCGAAGGGATGGCGCCGCGCGGTAGGCGTTTCGTCAAATCGGGGATTACTTCATCTGCCATGTTTCTCTCCTGTTCATCATTGGTTGTCGAGGCTTGCCTCGTACCGCCCCGCAAGAGGAAATTGCGTTCGTGATGATCTGGAGACACAAAAGAGCACGCCAAGGGAAAGCCGAAAGGCAAGGCACTATATCGCCAACCATTTTGGCCAAGGCAGTTTATGTCTCATTTGGAGACCTCCAAGGGGGGGGGCTCGTACCTACTATATCGAAATCGAGAGACAATATCATTTTTTTCTATCTTTTTTTCTTCGCGAGGCGCGCGATTGGCTAGTTAGCACGATCGCATTTCCGTTCATGCCATCTGAGATCGTCCCGATTTTGAAAGAATTAACAGACTCTTTATCAGGGACATCTCTCAGGGCCGCGGCGGTCTCCCGCCGTGGCCCCGAGTACAAGCATGACCGAGCCTGCGCGGCTTACTTGACGATGGTTACCGGATTGCGAATCCAGGCCTCGTAGGTCATGTTCAGCATCGACTGCGCATCGATAATCCCGATGGAATTCCAGGTGAACATCGCATAGCAGAGGCCCGTGGGCATTCCGTTCGGAGGATGGACGGTGACCTTATGCTCCCCGAACAGCTTGACCAATTCCTCCAAGGTTCCGTAACCGCAAAGGCTCGTGCAATGATCCTCCGGTTGGTTCTTCGGATAGTTGTACATCGCCCAGCCGCTTGCACCAGGCGTCACGTGGCCATGGGCATTCGATTGGAAGTCCTCCGCCCCGACGCCAATCTTCACCGGTCCGTGGCTGTAGATGGCGCTCGCCAGAATCGCGGCGTTGGTCCAGTTGACGGAGTTGTGAGGGCCGTCGTCGTATTTCTTCTTGTTGAACGGGAAGCCATCCGTTTGCATCGTCGTCAGAACGCCGGTGAGGGTAGCGCCATTCAAAACGCCATGCGCCGTTGCCCAGGCAACCACCGTCGCCAGCGGAATGAATGTTTGCGGAGCGGCGGTGGCCTTGGCGAAGGCTTCCTCGGCGGTAACGCAGTCGCCGTAGACGTAGTTGTTCCACGACGACATTTCGATCGGCCACATCAGGAAGGCCGGTGGGACTGCAATTGTTGGGTCTGGAACATGCGGCATGGCCGCCGCGAGTTCGGAGCGAGGGGAAGGGATCGCGCCACGCGGTAGGCGCTTCGTGAGATCGGGGATTACTTCTTCTGCCATGTTTTCTCCTTTTCATCATTGGTTGTCGAGGTTAACCTCGTACCGTCCCCGCAACGGGGGATTGCGTTCGTGATGATCCAGGGACACAAAAGAACGCGCCAAGGTTAGGCCGGCCGGCGAAGCGCGCTCCGCCAGCTATTCTGTCCTAGGCATTCATGTCTCCAGGGGCCCTCCAAGGGGGAAAGGCTCGTCCATCTATATCGAGATCGAGTGACAATTTCCTTTTTGTCCTTCGCAATGCTTGTAACTGGCAAGCTGCACCGGGAGGCGTCCAAGAAGGGCGAGTCTTGACCGTGCGATCGTCGTGCCTGCCGGATGCGCGGAACTCCTAGATCTCCATGAAGTTCTTGTACCGCTCGCTTTCCTCACTTCGCACCGGCTTCTGCCGCCAAGAAAAAGTGATCTAAATCACATTTCACAGCTCCCTCGAACTGTTAGAAACAGCTCGTCGGGCCGATAGGGAAAGACAGAGAGGCCGGCAGGGAGTAAGGAGTGGCGAGCGATTCCCAGCCATGCGCCGCCCGGAGGTCAGGTCATGCGCCTGCGTCGAGCGAAATCCGCTGAGATCGCCGTTTGCGGCCCAGTAGCGAATGGTCGTATACTAAATTACGACCATAAAGGTCGTAGTTCTAGGCTGCTGCTCTTCCGGCAGCCCATGGGAGTCCGGCGGTTGACTGTGCTGAGCGAACTGAAGGTCGGCGAAAGCGGGGTTCTGGTGGCCCTCGATCTGCCTGAATCCGTGCAGAACCACCTGATGCATATGGGTTTTGTTCCCGATGCGCTGGTGACGGCCCTGCGCCGCGCGCCGGCCGGCGACCCCACTGTCTATTGTGTTGACGGCATGGAGATTGCTCTGCGCCATGAGACCGCGGAGGCGATTCGAATGCGGGCGCCCGAGACCGAAGGCGTGGAAAGCCAGGAGACCCTTGCCGGCCCCGATTTCGAACGCCAATTCGAGGTTCCGGAGTTGACCGAGGCGGCGCGATGAACGCCTGCTGCGAGACTCCGGTATTTTCGCCTCCCACCGCTCCGCCGCCAGCCGGGGCGCTCAAGACAGTGGTGTTGATTGGCCCGCCGAACTCCGGCAAATCCACTCTTTTCAACCGCTTGACAGGTCTTCGCCAGAAGGTGGCCAACTTCCCTGGCGTTACCGTCGAGCAGCGCATGGGCTTGATGGCCGGCGTGGGCCGCCCAGACCTGACGCTCATCGACCTGCCGGGCATTTACTCGCTCACCCCATACTCTGAGGATGCCCGCGTCTCCATCGACGTGCTGCGCGGCAAGATGCCCGGCACCCCCAAGCCCGATGCGGTGCTGCTGGTGCTGGACTCCCTGCATCTGACGCGCCAGTTGATGCTGGCCGCGCCGGTGCTGGCCGTGGGGCTGCCGACGCTGGTGCTGCTCAACATGAGCGACCTGATGGAGGCCCGCGGCGGCCAGATCGACTCGCTCAAGCTGGCGCGCGAGCTGGGCGCACCCGTGGCCCAGATCAGCGCCGTGCATGGAACCGGCCTGGACGCGGTTCCGCTCTTCCTCCACCAGCAAACCGACCGCGCCGCCGCCAAGCCGCTGACCTTGCCCGTGATGGGCAACGCCGCCAGCGCTCATAGCTGGGCTGCTCAGGTAAGCCGCCGCACCGGCTATCAGGCGCCGCTCTCGGTCGAGGGAACGCGCAAGATCGACAACGTCCTGCTGCACCGCATCTGGGGGCCGCTGCTGTTTCTGGTCGTGGTGGTGGGCGTCTTTGAGGTGGTCTTCTCCATCGGTCAGCCGCTCTCCGATGGCTTTGGCGACATCCTGGCCCGCATCGGCGGTCTCGTGCGCCCGCTACTGCCCGCCGGATGGATGCAGTCCCTCGTGCTCGACGGCGCATGGAAGGGCATCTCTTCGGTGCTGGTCTTTTTGCCTCAGATCCTGCTGCTTTTTCTCTTCATCGGGATTCTGGAGGACTCCGGCTACCTCTCCCGCGCCGCGCTGATCGCCGATCGCGTCATGCGCACCACCGGCCTCAATGGAAAAGCCTTCATTCCGCTGCTCTCGGCTTACGCCTGCGCGGTTCCGGCCATCATGGCCACGCGCACCATTGAGAACAAGCGCGACCGCATGGCCACCATCCTGGTTACGCCCTTCATGACCTGCTCGGCGCGGCTGCCGGTCTACATGCTGCTGATTGCCGCCTTCATTCCCAACATCGTTTATCTCCACGGCTTCCTCGGCCTTCGCGCCATCGTCATGCTGAGCCTCTATCTGGCCGGTTTTGTGGGCGCCATGACTACCGCATGGCTGCTCAAGAGCTCCATCCTCAAATCCAGCGAGACGCCGTTCATTCTTGAGCTGCCGCAATACCGCATGCCCACCCTGCGCTCCCTGGCCCTGCGCCTGGTTGACCGTGCGCGCATCTTCCTCCGCCAGGCCGGAACGGTCATCCTTTGCGTCACGCTGGCGCTTTGGGTGCTGGCCCACTTGCCCGTAATTCAGGCCCCGGGCGGCGCTATCTCGGCGCCCGAACTGGCCGACAGCGTTATCGGCCGCCTGGGCCACTTCATCGAGCCGGCCATCGCTCCCCTCGGCTTCAACTGGAAGATCGGCATCGGCCTGCTCTCAAGTGTGCTGGCGCGCGAGGTGATGGTCAGCACTATGGGCACCCTCTACGGCGCGGACCCCGCCACCCAGTCCATGCACCTGCAAACCGCCCTGCACCACGACATGACGCTCGGCGGAGCGCTGGCGCTGATGATCTTCTTCGCCTTCGCCATGCAGTGCACCTCCACCATGGCCGTGGTCCGCCGGGAAACCAACAGTTGGAGGTGGCCGGCCATTCAATTCCTTTATATGCTGGCGCTGGCCTACGGCGCGGCCTTCGTCGTCAACCACGTGGCCATGGCGTTCTTCTGAGCTGCCTGACTCGCCTTATCAAGTTGCGCCGGCAATGAACCCGCCAACTCGCCAACTCGCTATCACCGCGAAGCGGTGGCTAACTTGCCAATTCTGTATACAAACCGCCTCATATAGCAATTTTGTTCCCAGGAGCGCCGGTTCTGGCGGGCATGATACGGTGCCTTCCTTCGCGCCGTAGCCTCAACCGCCGCGCGCGCGGTCTCGATCGATTGGCCTCGGCACTCCCTTCACCGAGCGATCCGCCTTCGCAGCTTTGCGGCTGCTTGCCTCTATGAACTCGATTCCCACCCGCGTCTCCCGCTCCGCGCGCCGGATTACATCGATATACCGGATCACGCCTGCCCGCGCCAGCGTCACCCCGCGCACATTCAGTTCCACTTCCACCTCGGCGCCCACCTGGGCCGGAATGCCGATCCCGATCTCCACCCCGCATCCCGATTCGTTCAAATCCAGCAAGACGCCAAGCACATCCGGCCCATTGGGCAAAACCCGGATCGCCGCGGTTCCCGGCCAAAACAATCGCCGCTGAGCACGGCGCTCCCCACGCCCTTCTGCCGGGCACGCCGCGCTGCGGTCCGAGACTTGAAATGAAGCCATGGCTTCCCTCAATGGGCTTATCGGAGGGGTTTCCCGGTTCTATTCGGCTCCGCCCCCGAATTCCCCTCCAAGGTACCTTGGTTTTGAGCGGGCACTTTCACCGGGGCAATCCAGCCTTGAGTGAATTCGCGTTTCAAGGTAAGATCGTCTTACCATGCAGACCAGGGTATCCACTAAGGGTCAGATCGTTCTTCCGGGGCCGCTTCGCCGCAAGCTCGGCATCCGCGCGGGCGATTCGCTCAATATCGCCGTCGAACGGGATCGAATTGTACTGACGCAACCCAGCAAGCCGAAGTACGAGGCGCGTATTGTGGAAGACCCAATTACCGGATTCACGTCCATCGACTTGGGGCCCGATGCGCCGATATTGACCAGCGAAATGGTCCGCGAACTCCTCGTCGACTTCCCATGAGATACATTCTGGACGTGAATGCGCTCGTCGCCTTCGGTGTTACTCAGCATCGGTTCCACCAGCGTGTCGTTGACTGGATACGGTCGCAACACGGCTCCATCTTCATGACCACTTCGTTGACGGAAATCGGCTTTGTTCGAGTGGTTTCGAATGTGCCCATCTATGGTCTCAACGTCTTGCAGGCCAAGAGTCTTCTTCTTGCCATGAAGGCTAATGCCGCGCAGCCGCTTACCTTTCTCCCAGATGCAAACGACATCTCTGCTCTCCCCGTTTGGGTGAAAAACCCCGGGCAGACTACCGACGGCCATCTGGCTCAACTTGCACGGACCAGCGGTGCGGTCCTCGCCACGTTTGACAAGGGGATTCCTGGAGCGCATCTGATTCCCTAAAGATCCTACCCTGACGCCTGCGTGCCCCCAGTCCCGCTCCCACGTTTATTCCGCTGCGACACCACCCGATAACGCGCTTGTGAGAAACTGAAAGAGCGAAACTCCTCCGGCGCATATGGGTGCCCCAGGTCTCGACTTTGAGACCTGGGAAAGTAAGCCGCCGCACGCTTGTGCCAAAGGC
>CAWCWQ010000265.1:0-26237 GCA_963799145.1 uncultured Acidobacteriaceae bacterium
CGACCGCGATGCTCGCACAGACCACCGAATATGCGAATAAGACGATTGCAAAACTGCCCGACTTTCTTGCTACGAAGGAAATCACACATTTCGAGGGGACGCAAGTGGCTATTTTGCCCTCCGGAATGAGTTCGACCGGCCATGTGTCATTGCATGAAATGGGCATTTCAAAGACCGAGGTACTGTATCGCGACGGCCGGGAATCGGATGCGGAAGCCCCCAGGCGCGCGGGACTTCCACCGCTGCCTCCTAGACTGAACACGATCGGAGAGTTCGGCCCCATTCTGATCGTGACGTTAGGAGACGCAGCTAAGGGAAAGATAGTTTGGAGTCACTGGGAGCAGCGCGCGGCTGGACCTGAGGCGGTCTTCCACTATAGGGTGCCAGAGGTAGTGTCGCGCTATGCAGTGGCCATTCCAGATAGCTTTGGAGAGACTGTGCACCACCCCGCTTATCACGGCGAGATGGCTGTCAATCCGGCGGACGGATCGATTCTGCGGTTGACGATCGTGGCGGATTTGAAACCGGGCGACCCGGTTACGGAGGCCGACATTCTGGTGGAATACGGTCCAGTGGAAATCGGCGGAAAGATCTATACCTGCCCGGTGCGGAGTGTCGATCTGGTCCGGTTTCCGGTTGCCGGAACCTACAGAAGTCATGACAACTCGTTGTCTCTTCCCGGGTTTCTTGAAACACAGGTCAATGACAACTCTTATAAGCAATATCATCTGTTTCGAGCGGAGATTCGCATCCTGCCGTAGGAGAGCAGAGAGCCGAACGCGACTTCGCTACTCCCCGCGCGGTTTTACCTCCCGAATGCTTAAGCGCGGTGAACCTGCTTTGAATGCGCCGTTCAGATCCTGGCTTAGTCCATTCAATGCGGTTGGTTTCAGCGCCGTTTGAGTTGAAGCGGCGCATGAGGCATCGAATGCGTCTCCACCTTTGGATGGATGCGCAACACGGGCATTCGCGGTACTCTGACGATTCCGCTTCCCCAGAAACGGAGCGCACAGGGTGCGTGAAGATTGGCGCAAGCGATTTGCCGAGACCCCCGATGTGCCTGAAGAGCGCGCGGCGCAGGCAGACAATCGTACCGGTGCTGGATCTCGAAGTCGGCGGCGACGAATTTGTGACCATGGCGGGGCCGTGCTCGGTTGAGACCGAGTTCCAGTTGATGGCCACCGCCAACCACGTGCGCCGTGCCGGAGCGCGCATTCTGCGCGGCGGCGCATTCAAGCCGCGCAGCTCTCCTTACGCATTTCAAGGACTTGGGGCTGGACGGCCTGAAGATGCTGGCGCGCGCACGCGAAGAGAGCGGGCTGGCCATCGTCACCGAGGTGATGTCGGAGGACGACGTTCCCCTGGTGGCCGAGTACGCCGATATCCTGCAGATCGGCTCGCGCAGCATGGAGAACTACTCGCTGCTGGAGGCGGCGGCGCGGTCGGGGCGGCCGGTGCTGCTGAAGCGCGGCATGGTGGCCACGATCGCCGACTGCTGCGCTCGGCGCAGGTGATCCTCGACTGCGGCAACCCCAACGTCATTCTCTGCGAGCGCGGCATTCGCACCTTTGAGACGGCAACGCGCAACACCTTCGATGTGGCCGCCATCGCGCTGCTCAAGCAGATCTCGCATCTGCCGGTGATTGCCGATCCCAGCCACGCGGCCGGGCATCGCGAACTGGTTCCGGCGCTGGCGCGCATTGCGGTTGCCGCCGGAGCGGACGGGCTGCTGGTCGAGGTGCATCCAAATCCGGACAAGGCCTGGAGCGATGGCGAGCAGTCGCTGGACTTTGCCGAATTCGACGCGATGATGGAGGATCTGGATCCCTATCTCTCTCTGCGGGAGCTTGAACGGGAGCGGCGCCGGCGAACAGCTCCGCTGCGCGAGGCGGCGGACGTGCGGCCGATGGAGGCCGTTGGATGAGAGTCCTGGCCAGGGCTCTGGCAACTGCCGCGTCGGTTGCATTGCTCGATTCCAATCTGCGCGTTTTCTCCTAACGCGGCCCCGAGCCCCAGCGCGAGCATCGACGCGGATGTGATCGTGACCGCCGCGCCTGTTTACGAGCCGCTGGCCGCGCTGCGCGGCGGGGAGCGCTTTCCCAAAGGGCGCGCAACTGCTGCTGCTTCACGAGGGCAAGGCTGAGCCGCTGGTGGCGGGCTTTGCGGCCACCGCGGACGCCAATGTTTCCTTCGACGCGCAAGAGGGTGCTCTTCGCGGGCAAGCAGGCCGCGGGCGATCGTTGGCAGATATGGGAACTGACGCTGGCGGATCATTCGCTGCGCAAGGTGATCGCGGGCGGAGGCGATGCGATGCGCCCGTTCTATTTGCCCTGCGGCCGGTTGGTCTATGCGCGCCGCACGCAGCGGGGATTTCAACTTGAGGTTTCGGGCGAGGACGGCTTCTTCGGCGCTTGCGCCCGTTGCCGCGGATGCGGGAGCGACGGCGTTGCCGCTTTCGTATCTGCCGGCCAGCGCCGTCCCCGCCGATGTGCTGCCCGATGGGCGCATTCTCTTTGAAGCCGGTTTCCCGCTCGGTGTGGGCTCGACGCCGGAGCTGTTTCTGGTCTACTCCGACGGCTCGGGCGTTGAGTCGTACCGCTGCGATCATGGCGCGGCGCGCTGGGGCGGAAGGCAGTTGGCATCGGGCGATGTGGTCTTCACGCATGGAGCTTCGCTGGCGCGGTTCACTTCGCCGCTGGCGCACGAGGCGCCCGTCGTTGCGCCGCACGCCGAGTATGCGGGCGCGATTGCCGAGACGGCCGTCGGGCGATTGGCTGGTGAGCGCGCGGGCAGCAGCCGGCGCGCATTATGCGCTCAAGTTGTGGAAGCCCGGCGCTGCCGCAATGCAAACCGTACTGGCCCAGAGCGGCGAGGATCTGGTCGAGCCGGTGCTGGTTGCGCCGCGCGCCAGACCCAATCGTCATCCCTCCGGGCTGCACGACTGGAGCTATGCGAATATGCTGGCGCTCGATGCGCGGCAATCGCGGGAGGGCGACTTGAAGATGGCTCCGGCATCGGTGCGGCTGGAGACGCTGGACGCGCACGGCCAGCAGTCGTTACGGGCACGGCGCCGGTTGAGGCGGACGGTTCCTTCTTTGTGAAGACTCCGGCCGACAAGCCGATTCGCTTTGCGCTGCTGGATGCGAAGGGCGCGGTGGTGCGCCAGGAGCACGGATGGTTCTGGATTCGGCGCGGCGAGCAGCGCATCTGCGTGGGCTGCCACACGGGGCCGGAGCGCGCGTCGGAGAATCGCGTGCCGGCAGTGCTGCTGCGCACGACAACGCCGGTGGACCTGACGGGCGCGAACGCGGGCAGCGCAGCGCCGCAGAAGCCCGCGGGAGGCAACTGAGATGATGATTCGTTTTCTTCTTTTGTTCGGCGTCGTCTCGGTGGCCGCGGCGCAAACTGCTCCTCCGTCCCCCGTACTTCTGCGCCACAGGCGCCGCTGGCCGCGCAGCAGGCGTCTGCCTCACCGCAGGTGGTGCACGATCCAGTAATTCGCTTTGAAGACGCGACCGATAAAGCGGGCATCGACTTCACGCACAGCTTCGGCTCGCGGCAGTTGGGTTCGCTGCTTGAGGGCACCGGCGCGGGCTGCATCTGGTTCGACTACAACAACTCCGGCCTGCCAGTCTCTCTACGTGGTCAACGGCCGTCCGCTCGACGACTCGATGCATCCGTATCCGCTGAAGGAGAAGCCGAATCCGCCGCCGCACAATCATCTCTATCGCAACGACGGCAACGGCCACTTTACCGACGTGACCGAGAAGGCCGGCCTCAATCCCGATATGTATTCGGTGGCCGTGACCGCGGCCGACTACGACAACGACGGCTATGAAGATCTGCTGGTGACCGGCTACGGCAAGACGATTCTCTATCACAACGACGGCAACGGCCACTTTACCGACGTGACCGAGAAGGCCGGCATCAAGGTGGACGGCTGGGCCATCAGCTCCACCTGGCTGGACTACGACAAGGACGGCTGCGTCGATCTGTTCGTGGGCCGCTACGTCAAGTTCGATCCCAAGTATCGCGCCTATTATGCGGCGGACAACTATCCGGGGCCGCTGGACTACGAGGGCGAGACCAACAAGCTCTTTCACAACAACTGCGATGGAACGTTTACCGATGTGACCGAGAAGTCGGGCATCGGCGCTTACGTGGGCCGCACCATGGGCGTGACTGCGGCGGACTTCGACAACGACGGCTGGGACGACATCTACGTGGCCAACGACCGCACGGAGAACTTTCTCTTCCACAACAAGCACGATGGAACCTTTGAGGAGATCGGCAACGACACAGGCACGGCCTTCGGGCAGAATGGCGAATCGACTTCGTCGATGGGCCCGGTGTTTGCCGATTTCGAGGGCCGCGGAGTGCTCGACCTGTGGGTGACCGACGGCCACTACAACCGGTTGCTGCACAACACCGGACTGGCCCGGCGCGGCGGATGCAACCACAGGGTCGAACGCAGCCAAATTGGGCTTTGAAGACATGGGCGCGTCCAACGGCGTCTCGCAGACCAATGCGCAGTACGTGAGCTGGGGCACGGGCGTCTACGACTTCGACAACGATGGGCTGCTCGACATTCTCATCTTCCACGGCGGGCTGATTCACCTGATTCCGCAGGAGCACACGCTGTTTCGCGGCCTGGGCAACGGCAAGTTCGCCGATGTTTCGCGCGATGCCGGGCCGGTGCTGAGCGAGCGCACGACGGCGCGCGGCGCGTGCTTTGCCGACTACGACAACGACGGCAAGGTGGATGCGTTTGTGGTGAATCTGGGCGGCAAGGGAACGCTGCTGCACAACGTCTCCACCAATACCGGCCACTGGATTGCGATCAAGCTGGAGGGGACGAAGAGCAATCGCGACGGCATCGGCGCGCGGGTTGAAGTCTTCGCCGCGGGCAAGCGGCATACGGCCGAGCGCGTGGCCGGCTCGGGCTATCTTTCGCAGGACGACGGCCGGCTGCACTTCGGGCTGGGCGCGGCAACCACTATCGACAAACTCATCGTTCACTGGCCCAGCGGGCGCGAGCAGACGCTGGAGAAGCTGAGCGTGGATCGCGTGCTCACGGTGGAGGAACCGAAGTGAGTTGCGCAATCAATCCGGGATGCGGGCTCAAGCGGCGGCGGGATGGACGCCGCTGGCGGCCGCATCGTTCGCGGTTGCGCTGGCGCTGTTCGCGGTTGCGCTTCTTCCCGGCCGGAGCGTGCGCGCGGACGAGCGCACGGGCGCGGCGGAGGACATGGATTACGCTTCGCCGCTCGAGATTCTGCTCTCGCCCGACGGCGCGCGGCTTTACGTGCTTTGCCAGCAGAGCGAAGAGGTGCGGGTGCTGGATGCGGCCAACTACGCGGTCATCAAGACGATCGCCGTGGGCCGCGTGCCGCGCGGATTCTCGCTTTCGCCAGACGGCGAGCGGCTGTTTGTGACCAACTCCTGGGACGACACGCTCTCGGTGATCGACACCGCGCGCTGGCCGTGGTGGCGACGTGGCCGGTGGGCGCCGAGCCGTCGGGCGTGGTCGAGGATCGCGGCGGCAAGCAGCTGTTTGTGGCCAATCGAATCTCGAACGACGTGGCCGTGCTGGACGCGCAGACCGGCGTGGAAGAGAAGCGCCTGCTGGCCGGGCGCGGCGCGAGTTATCTGACGCTCTCGCCCGATGGAAGCCGGATCTACGCAACGCATATCTATCCGAATCCATCGCCGCATCGCACCGCGCCGGAGTCGGAGATTACGGTGATCGATGCGGAGCGCGCGGTGGTGGTGGATCGCATGCCGCTGCACGCGATTGCCGGCGTCTTTCACGTGGCCTTCTCCGCCGATGGGCGCCTGGGCGCGGTGGCCGGATACCACCCCAAGAATCTTGTGCCGCTGGCGCACCTCGAGCACGGCGGCGCCTTCGCCGACACGCTCACGCTGTTCGGCGCGGATGTCGGACAAGCCGGTCGAGGTGCCGCTCGACGAGTTGGAGCGCTACGCGGCGCAGCCCTTCGGCGTGGCCATTTCGCCGGACAAGTCGCGCATCTACGTTACCTGCGGCGGCTCGGAGATGGTGCTGGCAATCGACGTGCCGCGGCTGCTGCGCTTCATTCATGCGCATCCCGGCGCCGTTCGTGCAGGATCTCTCCGCCAGCGCCAACTACGTGATTGCGCGCATTCCCGTGGGACGCAATCCGCGCGGCCTGGCGCTGACGCGCGATGGGCGCAGGCTCTTTGTGGCCAACCGGCTTGACGACACAATCAGCGTGATCGACACACGCACGAATCGCGTGGCCTCAACCATCAAGCTTGACGGACCGAAGACCGTCTCGGTGCTGCGCCACGGCGAGCAGACGTTCTACACTGCGCGGTAGTCGTTTCAGGGACAGATCGGCTGCGCCACCTGCCACATCGATTCCACCTTCGATGGCCTCACATGGGATCTGGAGCCGGACGGCTTTGGCCGCGACATTGTGGACAACAAGCTGCTCGAGGGCGTCAAGGACACCGAGCCTTACAAGTGGAACGGCGGCAATCCCAATCTTCCCACCGAGTGCGGCCCGCGAACGGAGAAGTATTTCTGGCGTTCGGAGCAATTACGACGATCTCACGCTGGCCGATCTGGTTCTTTACATTCGCAGTTTACAGCCGCGGCCCAATCGCTGGCAGCTGCCGGGCAGCGAGCTGACGCCGGCGCAGGAACGCGGCAAGGCGATCTTTGAGCGCGCCGTATGGACAAGTTCGGCAAGCCGATTGCCGAGACCAACCGCTGCTCCTATTGCCACAGCGGACCGAAGGGCACCAACCAGAAGCTCTTCGACGTGGGGACAGGCAAGCCCACCGACAACTCCGGGTTGCTGAAGTCGGCGCCGCTGACCGACATTGCGCTTACCGCGCCCTACCTGCACGACGGCTCGGCGCGCACGCTGGAAGAGATCTGGACGGTCTACAACCCGGAAGACAAGCACGGGCGCACCAACGATCTGACCAAGGATGAACTCAACGATCTGATCGAGTACCTGAGGACGCGATGAAAAAGCTGTGCATCGTCGTATTGTTTCTGATTGCGGGAACGGCGGCCTTTGCGGCGCCGCCCGCGATGCCGCGCTTTCGCTTTGAGAACTTCACCACCGCCAACGGCCTGCCGGACAATCACGTCTATTCCGTGCTGGTGGATGGAGACCGCATCTGGGCGGGCACGGACAACGGGCTGGCGCTCTACGAAGACGGCAAGTGGAAGACCTACACCACCAAGGACGGCCTGGCGCATCGCGCCGTGCTCTCGCTGGCGCTGGACAAGCGCACCGGCGACGTGTGGGCCGGCACGATGGGCGGGTTGAGCCGCATCTCCGGCGGGCGCATCGACAGCTTCACGCAGTTGAACTCGGGGCTGAGCAACGACGTGGTCTACGGCGTGTCGGTGGAGGGCGAAAACGTGTGGGTGGCCACGGCCGCGGGCGGCTGCCGCTTGAATATCCGCACCGGCCAATGGACGCTCTACAACGAGCGCAATACGCCCATGAACGAGATCTGGGTCTACGCGGTCTCTGCCACGCCGGCCAAGGTTTACTACGCCGTCTGGGGCAGCGGGCTGCTTGAATACGACCAGAAGACGGGCCGCTGGGACAAGTACGACGATCCTGACGGCGAAAACGAGATGGTGCTCTTCAAGGATCAGGGGCTGATCCACGAGATTGTCACATCGGTCAGTTATGTGGACAATATTGTGTGGGCGGCCACGTACTTCGGCGACAGCCGCTACGACGGCCGCTACTGGCACAACTTTCTGACCAAAGACAGCGGACTTCCCTCGAACTTTACCAACACGATCAAGGGCGTGGACGCCAAGCGCGCCTGGTTCGGCACGGACAAGGGGCTGGCCTACTACGACGGCGTAAACTGGGCCGTCTATCGCCCCTCGCTCAATGACGGCAAGCCGGAGATGACGGTGCGGGACGCCGAGGGCAAGGTAACGCCCATCGCCGTCACCACTGCGCCAGCCCACAACTACGTTCTCGGAATCGATTTTCAGGGCGACGATATCTGGGTCGCCACAGCCAAGGGTCTAAGCCACGGAATTCGACAGAAACAGTAAGTACAAAAGGAGAATCACAATCATGAATGCATTTGCAGATATTCTGGAAGCCATCGCGCACGCGCCCATTGAAAAGCGCGCCATGACCAATCACGGCGTGCTCAACGAAGCCTATGCCTATGCCAAGCCGAGCTCGTTCTCGCGCGGCATGAGAATCGACATTGGGGGCGTGTGCATCCTGCTGATCTCAGGCACGGCCTCGATCGACGAGCAACGGCAAGAGCGTGCACATCGGCGACTTTCCCGCCCAGCTTCGGCGCACCTTCGACAACATTACCGGGCTGCTCGAGAGCGAAGGCTGCACCTGGCACGACATTGTGCGCACCAGTCCTGTTATCTGCGCGACATCGACCGCGATTACGACGTTTTCAATGCGGGCCGGACGGCCTTCTTTAAGGAGCAGGGGCTCGATCCGCTGCCCGCCTCCACCGGCATCCAGGCGCACCTCTGCCGCCCCGAGCTGCTCGTCGAGATCGAAGCCATCGCCATGTTCCGCACCGATAGAACAAGGGGCGACAAGGAGTAGCAGCGATGCGCAAGGGATGGTTGCCGGTTACAGGTTGCGCGCTGATCCTGGCCTGCGCGGCGCAGCTCGCCGCGCAGTATTCTGGCCAGGACGCGGGGTTGGCTGCGAGCCAGAATGCGAGCCCGGTCAAAGTCACGGGGAAGGGAAGCTGCGAGTGCGGCGCGCATCCGCCCGGCCCGCCCAGGGACCGCGCGGTGGCGCCCTATGCGGGCGAGCCTGCCGACCTGAGCCCGTACGCCAAGTTTGCCGCGCCCTACGACCTGAACTACACCCATCCCAATATTTACTCCGGCGCGGGGCGCGACCTGCCCGAGCCTGAAGGATCTGACCGAGGTGCGCATTGGCTTCTTCGGGCCTATCGAACACAATCCAGAGTCGGTATTTGGATTGCGGATGCTGCACGGTGCGCAGTTGGCAGTGGAGGAAGCAAACGCCCGCGGCGGTTATGGGGGCAAGCCCTTCAAGCTGATGCTGCACAACGACTACGACAACTGGCAGGCGAAGACGGTCTACGGCGACGACCGGCCCACCGACCCCACCATCTGGGGCTCGGCCTCGAATGAGACAGTGAAGATGGTTTACGACGATCAGGACTGGGCGATCTTCGGTTCCATCAGCTCCGAGTCCACGCATATCGTGCTGCGCGTGGCGCTGCGCGCTGAGATTCCCATCGTCAACTCCGCCTCCACCGATCCCACCATACCAGAGACTTACATTCCCTGGTACTTCACCGACCTGCAGGACGACCGCGTGCAGAGCCTGACACTGGCGCGGCGCATATTCACCGAGCTGGGGCTGAAGCGCGTGGCGCTGCTCAGAGTAAACAACCGTTACGGGCGCTTTGGCGTTCCCAAGTTTCGCGATGCGGCGCGGCGGCTGGGCCATCCGGTGGTGATCGAGCAGAAGTATCTGCCCGGCGACACGGACTACTCAAAGCAATTGCAGGTGATTCGCTCTTCGCGGGCCGACGCCATCGTGCTTTGGACCGACGAAACGCAGGCGGCTCTGATCCTGAAGCAGTTACGCGCCGCGGGAATGAAGCAGCCCGTCTTTGGAGCCTATCGGACCCTTGGCCCAACGTTGCTGTCCAACGCTGGCGATGCGGCCGAGGGCTTTGAGGCTGTCTTCCCCTACGACCCAACGCGCAGCGATCCCAAATGGCTGGACTTCAACCGCCGCTTCGAGGCTCGCTTCAACGAGAAGCCAGAGCAGTTTGCCTCGCTTGCCTTCGACGCAATGAACGCGCTGCTCGACTCCATCTGCAAAGCGGGCCTCAATCGCGCCCGCATTCACGATGCGCTGGCCAATATCGAGCAGTACGACGGCGTGACCGGGCACATGATCTTCGATCCCAACCAGAAGAATGTGGCTCCCATGTACCTGGGGACGGTGCATAATGGCGCCATCACGTACCGGGTCGCGACGATGGAGAAGCAGCCGCCGACGGAGAAGCCGCAAGTCCCACCGCAGCCGCCCGCCGCGCAACTTCCGCCCGCAAGTGGGGTGCCCCAGGTCTCGCTTCCGAGACCTGGGACTACGCCCTATGCGCGAGTTGGAGAGGATGGCGTGGACTATGCCGGGCCTCGCCGCGGCGACTTGCCGGCAGGGCCGGTGAAGATCGTTGTCTTCGGACCGAAAGCCGTCGAGGTCGCCGAATCGCCTGAGGTGCAGGCGGAGCTGAGTTGCCGGCGCGGCAAAAGGGCTGGTGTGGAAGCTGCTGCCGGTGGCCAGCGATCAGAACTGGGGTGCGGCTTCAACCCAGCTGGTTCATGCGCTGATGGATGAGCACGCGCTGGCGATCCTGGCGCTGGACCGTAACTCGAGCCACCTGGCCGAGCAACTGGCGCTGAAGGCCTTTGTGCCAGTGGTTGCTGTCAGCGAAGACAGGTCGCTGACCGCAACCAACGTTCCTTGGATCTTCCGGTTGCCGGCAGATACTGGTCCGGCGGCGGCGCTGCGTCTGCTGGAAGCGGCTGCCCGACTGAGCGGAGCCAATCCGGAGCGGCTGAGGAACGTGCTGGCCTCGGGGGACATGGTTTCCGGAATCGCCTTCCTGCCCACAGGAGAACCGCGAGTGCATTGACAAAGCCGGAGCTATCGCACACTGTGGTCCAGAAGCTTCATGCGATTGCCCTGGTAACAAAGCCCTCATCGCATGAGCTCCGAAACTACTCAGCTATACTGATCACTGCCGTTGCCTCGGCAGGATTTCAAGTTAGGTGTCCCTGAAAAAGGAAGCGAATGACGAAGACGAAGACGCTGGTTTTTGGCCGCGTGGGCCAAGTGGGATGGGAGCTGCGGCACAAGCTGGCCTGTCTGGGCCAGGTGACCGCGGTTGACTATCCCGAGATCGATTTCACCAGGCCCGATTCGATTCGCGAGGCGGTGCGCGCCGCGGACCCCGCTGTAATTGTGAATGCCGCCGCATACACGGCGGTGGACAAGGCCGAGAGCGAGCCCGAACTGGCCTGGGCAATCAACGCCGCGGCTCTGGGCGTGCTTGCCGAGGAAGCCAAGCGGCTGGGCAGTATCCTGGTGCATTACTCAACGGATTACGTCTTCGACGGCACGAAGCAGGGCGCCTATCTCGAGTCCGACCTGCCCAATCCGCTGAATGTTTATGGAAAGACGAAGCTGGCGGGGGATGAAGCTATCCAGTCAGTGGGCGGAGATTACCTGATCCTGCGAACGAGCTGGGTCTATGGGGCGCGCGGAAGTAACTTCTTGTTGACAATGTTGCGGCTGGCAAAGGAACGCGCGGAGTTGCGGATTGTGGACGATCAGACCGGCGCTCCGACATCGAGCGAGTGCATAGCTCAAGCGACCGCCAACTTATTGGCGCAACTGCTGGCGCCCCAGGGCGGCGGGCTTCAGGGACGCAGCGGAATCTATAACTTGACTAATGCGGGAGAGACTACCTGGTTCGGATTCGCGAAGGCCTTCCTGGGCAAGCGGGCGGAAGTTACAGGAATTATGCCGCCGAAGCTGACACCGATAACTACCGGCGAGTTTCCACGTCCCGCCCGGCGTCCGGCTAACTCACGATTGTGCTGCCGGCGCGTGGAGGAGACGTTTGGGGTGCGGATGCCCCACTGGGAGGATGCGCTTGTCCTGGTTCTGGAGACGCTTGAGGCAGAAGCTTCGGCAGCAAGCGGCAAGGGTTGAAGTCTTTGATCCTTCGATCTCTGTAATAGCAAGCCATTCGCTTGCTCCGCCGACGTGTCGTTGTGGCTGACGTGGTAAAGGTCGCTCTAATCGAAATCCTTCCCGCTTCACGCAAGCGGCCTGCTTCCCGGCCGGCGACAAGGCCGGATGCGAACTGCGCGATGGTCCACCGCACCAGCCTCGTCCCGGAGTTCCAGTACGGCGTTGGCTACTTCTTTCCGTTGTCTTTGAAGTTCAGCGCAACGAAGTAGTAGGTGTACGAGTGGCTGGTGGTCACATTGGTCAGGAACTGGCCGCCGCCGAAGTAGCCAATGGCTCCGCCCAGGTTGAAGTGCTTGTTGAGTTCATACCAGGAGTAGCCATCGATTTCCGCGCCCACATGGCGGCCGTGATTGGTCTTGTTGTTCACGATCGCGCTGCCCGAAATGTTGTAGATCGAATCCAGCGCTGAAGCCGCCCAAAAGTCCAGCCCCTGCGCCGTGAAGGTGAGCCTCCGGTGGGGTTCAATGGTAGTGCCCGCGCGCACCGACTCAATGTTCTGCCAGCCGAACAGGTCGGCGACGCCAAAGCGGTCGTGGGTTGTCGGGTACATCGTGTCGAAGGTGGTGTGCGATCCGTTGTGCGCCGGGTTGCTATTCCCCGTGGCGTAGTCGAACTGCGTAAAGGCGCGCGGCTTGGCAGCTGCATTGAGGAACTGGCATGCCGCGCCTGCCTGCGCTGCCGAGGCTCGAAGCGGCTGAGATCCCACCTTGCCTGTTTCAAGAATCACCTCGCCTGAGTAATCGAGCGCCGTGTGGGCTTGCGCTTTGAAGCGCACACCAAGAGCCTTCTCGTTTTCCTTGCCGGTGGTCTTGGCGACTGCCGGCTTCGACGACCGCTGCCGGCTGCACGCGCCACAGGAAGAACGGCTCAAGGTTCGAGTGCGGCACAAGAAAATCGTCGATGCGGCCGTACGCTCCGTAGATGTTGTTACCCTCCTGATGGGGACTTACGCCAAAGGCCTGCGGCACTACAGCCGAGGCGGCGAAGATGCCCAGGTGCTCGCGCTTCGCGTTCAGGTTCAGCACCGCCGCATCGTAGGAGCGGCCCTGGTTGCGCCACTCGGAGGTGGCGATGATGGTGTTGTTGTAGTTGATGAGCTGCCGGCCCACGCGCAGGCTGAACCAGTGACGTTCGGGCGCGCCGATCTCGGCGTAAGCCAGCTTCAGATCCCAGCGAACCGTGTTCGGCGGACCGATCGGCGGGTTTTGGAAGCCCGAACGGGCGTCCTGCACCTGCGCCGTAACCCGCAGCCAACTGGGCGTATGCAAATCCACCTGGAACCGGAAGCGGTTCAACAGGTAGGAGTCATCGACCTTCGCTTTGAAGCTTGAATTGTCATACGCCTCGAACCGGAACCGCTCCTCGGCCTGCACATCGAGCCAATGGGGCAGCTTGCCGTCAAGGTACGTCGCCGGGGCAAAGTCGTGAAAGTCGTAGGGCGCCGGGTTGCCGGTAGTCCGCCAGGCCGCGCCGTTCAGAAAGCTCAACGGGTTCGAGGCCGGCCCGGTGATATATGCGCCATGGTACCCAGACGTTGCGTTTTGCGTGGTGATGTCGTCCTGCGCGGCCAGGGGCAGGCCGGCCGCCATGGCAAGCAGAAAGAGCAACGCAGAGATCGATAGCGGTAACGGGCGCAGTGAGACACACGAAACAGCATAAAGAGCTTTGAGCACTTTGGATTCTCCTATGGATTTTGGAAGCTGAATTTTGGAAGCTGGATGGGCTGGAACCTTAGGTCCCGGCCCACATCGGGCGGCAGAACTTTATCGACAGGTGGGAAGACAACAGGTCATAAAGATAACGAGCACAGCAGAGATCGATAGCGGCAACCGGCGCAGAGATGCAGACAGAAAAGCATAAAGTGCTTCTTGCACGTTGGATTCTCCTTTAGATTCTGGAAGATGGAAGCTGGATGGGTTAGGGCCGTAGGCCCCTGGCCCGCCTGGGGCGGCAGAACTTTATCGACAGGTTGGTAGACAACAAGTCATATATTATTTACCAAATTACCTGCCGATCCTGAAAAAGTCAAATTCGGCGAGTTTCCGATGCAGTATGTTCCTCCCTGAAAACGGAACGGGCAGCCCCAAGCGGGGGCTGCCCATTCTGCCGTAGTTGGAACCGCAAGGTTCGCGGTTTATGGGAGGTAGTAGCGGAAGGTGGTCCAGAACATATTGTCGATGCCCTTGGCGCCGTTAAGCGTCGGGGAGAGCGCGCCGGCCGTCCCTGTGCCCGACCAGCCTTCGCGCACGGCATAACCATACTGGATGCCTTGACGCAGACGGCCGTGGTCACCCTTGTAGAGGTCGTACCAGTAGCCGCCAGTGACTTCCTGCACGTCGCGGGTGTTGTTGCCGCAGCCCGAGCCGCCCGGCTGATAGCCGACCGAACCGGAATTCAGTCCGGGGGAAGCCACGGTCGCGCAAGTGGCGGAGACGCTGGCATAGCGTGAACCGTAACCCACCGCCGTAATGGCCGGAGTATTGGTGAAATGCGAACCCCAGCTGCCGCCCGCTGCGAACATCGCCGCAGTGGGCGAGGCCGAGCAGAAGGTGGAGGCGTTGGCGGCCGTGACGCCAGTTTGGCAGAAGTAGGGCTTCGGATCGCCCAACGTGAGGGCTGTGGTTCCGTAATCGGCGCGCGCCGGCATAGTCGCCGCCGTAGTTCAGATAGAGGGCCAGACGAGGCGTCGGCGTTGCTTCGACCGTGAACAGGCCGGAGGTATTGTGGATGGGCAGAGATACGCCCCAGGCGTCGTCCGTTACATCGGAGAGAGTGGAGTCTCCGTAACGGCCCACGCCAGGACCGTAGAGGCCCTTGACGCCAAAGCTCAGCTTGTCCTTGATGACGGGAACGCGCAGGCTGGCGCCGACGCCGCCCAGCACTATGCTGCATGCCGAGATGGAGCCGGCAGTTGAGGAACTGGCGACAGCCGCAGTGCCGGGGTTAGCGCCGCTGAAGCCCAGGATGTCGGTCACGCCGCCGTACTTGACCGAGTTCTGCGTCACGCCGGGATAGACCGTCTCATGGGCAAAGCCGGCGATGCCGAAGAGTTCATAGTGGCCCCAGCCGGGATCGAAGGCGGCCTTCACATGACGTCGGGCGCCTCGTTGAAGGAGATATTGGCGATGTTGCTGTTGGCGGAGACCGTGTTGAGATCGGAACATAGCGTATAGACCGAGTTGCCGGCGCTGTCGATCGGTCTTCAGGTTCGGTGTAGCTCTTGACATAGGTCGTCAGGCCGCTCAAGCCGCTGATGGCCGCGTTGTAGTTGCCGCCGTTGGCGCCGGCGCTGCCCAGGACCGCGTAGGGCGTGTTGCCGGCCAGCGCCGCCGAGTAGAGCAGTTGCGGATTCTCAACCGCGAAACGCCGAAGGCCGCGTTGTTGAAGTTCTTGACCACGCGGAAGCCGTACTGGCGGGTCCAGACAAAGCCCGGAACGTAGTTCGGGTCGATGGTCTGCGGCGTCATGACATCGCCGGGGACGCTGGTAGATGCCCTTTTTCTCTTCGGTGGCCAGAGACCAAAGCTGGCCGCCGGCAAAGGTCCAAGTGGCTATTGGTTTCGGCCTGAGCGTAAATGACGCGCTGGCGCAGGACATAGCTGTTGGACTGGTTGTTGTTCGAGGTGATGCCGGTGCCCAGGAAGTCAGCCTCATAGTAGCCGCGCAGGGTGCCCCAGTTGGTTTTGCCCTCGGCCATCAGCGAGAGGCGCGACTGGCGGGCGCTGCCGTAGAACTCGCTCAGCGAATAGGCGTCCGCGCCCTCGTAGGGAATGGCGCTGAAAGCGGTAGGAATGTCGCCGCCGGTGGCCTTGGAGCGCCAAACGGTTTCACGCCGCCGCGAAGCCGCCGGGGGTGAGGGTGATGCCCTTGTAGTGGAGAACGCTGGGACTGGCGATAGCCTTCTTGACGGCTTGGCGGTTTCGTCGGAAACCGTGGTGGCCAGCCGACGCGTTGGCGGCCTTCAGGTCGGTGACGGTGGTCTGGAGTGTGGTGACGGCTGCTGCGTTGTCGCTCACGGCCTGGTTTTGGGCCGAGGCCGCTGCTGCCGCCTTGTCCGCCGCGGCTTGTGCTTCGGCCGCCGCCTGCTGCGCCTGCTTCAACTGCGCATCCTTCTCGGCCAGGTCGGTCTTCAGGCTGTTGATCTGGCCTTCAAGTTCCTGGCGCAGAGCCTGGATTTGCTCCGCTACCGTTGGTGGCGGAGGCGTCTTGGCCTTTTTGGTGGCAACGTGTTTCTTTGCCGGCGGTGTTGGATCGCTGGCATAGGCATATGAGGCAATCAGACTGGCAGCCGCGATTGCGGCGGCAGCCGCTTTAAGCTTGAAGTTCATTGGGCCTCTCATTATTCCTCTCAAATCGGGTTGAATCGTGCCTGCGCTCGCTTCTGAAGCGGACGCCTTGCGTTCTCGCATCTCCGAAATCCTTGAGAAGAAGCCAGATCGGGTTTTGACCGGCGATGCGAAAGGAAGGTTAATAGCCAAGAGATTTGCGCCGCGCAAACGGAGCTTTCCCCGGACCCTTCCATCTGCAAGACTCGCAGAGTCATATGAATATTTGACAAATTCACATATTATTAACAAAGCCGTCCGGCGTGTTATAAGTTAGCGCCTAAATCAATGATTATAAGAGCACTTAACTTGAAGATCGGCGGTCGAGCCGGGGAGTCCGCCAGAAAGCGAATTAACGCGTTATTAACACGGGCATGCCATTCACCCCAAGCCTTGGATATCTCCGTTGCGGCGGACGAGTGCCTGTGATTGAAGGAGTGAATCGGATCGGTAACTGGCCTAACTCTAGCAAGCGCAAGAGGGGCTTGCCGATGCCCGCCCCTCCCGGCAGATCCGCATTCACGTAGTCTAGAAGCTGACCCGCGCGCTGACCTGGATCTCTCGCCCCGGCGTAGCGACTTCGGTAATACTGCCGAAGCTTGACGTGTTGACGAAGCGATTTGGGGTTCCCAGGTTGGTGTGGTTGAGGCCGTTGAAGAATTCGGCGCGGGTCTCGAGTCTGGCCTTCTCAGCCAGGCTGAAGCCGCGGACCAGCGCCAAGTCCATGGTTTGCAGTCCGGGGCCATAGACCGAATTCCGCCCAACGTTTCCAAAGGTGTAGGCGGGCGGTGCGGCAAATGCGCCGGGGTTGAACCAGGTGGTTGAGTTGCGTGTACCCGACGGAAAGATACTCTGGCCTGTGGAGTTGGCGCGGACGGGGTTCTCGCTCACGACTGTTCCGGCGTTGGCTGTGTCGCCAAAGACGGAGATAGTGAGGGGGAAGCCGGTCTGCGCCTGGTACTCGACAGAGCCGCGCCAATCGCGGGTCAAATCCCGAGTGAGACTGTTTCGGCCGTAAACCGGCGGTGCGTACACAGCGCTCACGGCAATACGATGGCGAATATCGCAGCCGGGGCCTTTTTCAGCGTTCAGGTCGTTGTTGTTCTGCGGTGTGGCGGCCTCGAACATGGGCGAACGGAAATCGGGTGCGTTCTCAAGCGCCTTGGCGAAGGTGTAGTTTGCCAGAAAGCTGAGGCGGTTCGAGGCGCGGCGGCGCACATTCACATAGCCCGCGTCGTACCAACTTTGCGAGGTGTTCTCAAGCAGGTTGATGGTGCTGACTGGGAATGTGGAACTGGTCATGGTCTGCGCGACAGCGGCCGGGAAGACGCTGTTGGCGACAAAGCTGATCTTCGGGAATGGACGCCGCGGCTGAATCAGGCCCGCTCCGGGCTGCGCGTTATTGATGAGGTGGGAGCGCTGCAAGTGGAAGCCGCCCGCGCCCAGGTAGCCAACCTCGACCGTTGTCTGGCCGCCGACCTGCTTCTCAAGCGAGGCGCTCCACTGCTGGACGTATTGCGCCGGCGCGTGCAACTGGAGCCCGGTGAAGCTGACCGCGGTGGTGCCCAGCACCGGCGTGGGGAAATTCAGCGTCGCGATCGAGGGAATGTAAGGATCGCTCTGCGCGGTCTCCGGGAAGACATAGGGCACGTTGTGGCGCTGATTGCACCAGGTGTTCATGTCCACTGGCGTGTAGAAAATGCCGTAGGCTACGTGCGCCACCACGCCGAGCTTGGGGAAACTCTGCGCCAAACCCAGCCGGGGCGCGAAGTTGGTGCGGTTGGGATACATCAGGCCGCGTGGATAGCCATTCTGGCCGCCGATGAAGACCTGGGGCGCGCCGCTGGACAAGTCCAGGTTGCTGTTTGTGTAGTCGACATCGATGAGCGGACTCATGAACTCGTAGCGGAGCCCGTAGGTGAGCGTGGTAGTTGCCGTCATCCGCCATGCGTCCTGTCCGAATCCGTTCGCATACCACTGATGGAGGTTCATCTGCGGCACGCCGGCCTGGCCTTGCCGCGCCGCGGGCAACCCCAACAGGAAGCTGGCAAGCGCCGATCCTGTCTTGCCGTCGTTGAGCGCGTATTGTGTTGTGTAGCCGTTGGTGTACTGGTAGTAGCCGCGATTTTGGAAGAAGCCCCACATCGGCCAGATGAACTTCTGGTATGCGCCACCGAACTTGGCGCTGTGCCGGCCGATCTGCCAACTCAGCGAATCGCGGCCCTCGATTACGGTGTCCCAGGCCTTCATCGGCGTGGCAAGATAATTGTCGCCCAGCGGCGAATATCCCTGAACGGTGAAGTAGGGGGCGCCCCAGGCCTTGGGTCCGCCGAAGCCGGTTCCGGTGATGCCCAGCTGGTCCACGATGTCGTTCGTGCCCGCGCTCTCAGTGGTGTGGGACATAGCCAGACGCGAGACTGCCACGGTCGCCATGTTGACCATGTGTGTTGAAATGACGCGGGTCCAGGCGCCCGTCCCCTGCTCGGAGAAGTTGTCGTGATACAAGCCGAAGCCGGGCAGGCCCTCGGGCATGAAGCCGTATTCGCTCGCGGCCGAGTAGCGGATGAAGGCAGTGTCGCCGTTGGCAAAGCTATGATCCGCGCGCACCGTCCCCTGGTCGTCGGTCATGCGCTCCTTGCGCGTGTCCAGAAAATTATTGGCGTCGTTGCCCGCGCCGATCACGGTCGGCTGGCCCATCATGGTCATTCCGCCCATGTTCATGGTGTTGGGCTGCGGCGTGTATTGGTTCAGCATGATCGAGGCTGCCTTGGTCAACCGCCCCGGCGGAATCACATTCAGCACGCCGTTATAAGAGAACTGCTGGCGGATGTTCTGGGGATTCGAGGGGCTCGCCGGCAGGCTGGGATTGTAGTTGGGATTCGGTGTTGTTGTGCTGGGGTCGTAAATGTTCACGCCGCTCTGGCTGAAGTCGCCCGAGTCTTCGGCCGCCGTGGGCACCGTGTCCACCATTGCATCGGTTTGAACGTGGCGAAGTGCCTCATAGTTCAGGAAGAAGAAGGTCTTGCCGGTGTGCTTTATAGGGCCGCCGAGCGAAGCGCCAAAGTTGTTCTGCACCAGGAAATTCGAGCCGCCCATCTGGTTGAAGGAGTGGGCGTCCATGGCGCCGTTGCGCAGAAACTCATAGGCGGTGCCGTGGAAGGTGCTGGAGCCGGAGCGGGTGACGATGTTGATCTGGCCGCCTCCTGCGCCGCCCATGTCGGCCGAATAGCTGCCGGTCTGCACTTCGAACTCCTGCACCGCGTCGGGCGAAGGGCTGAGGTTCTGCGTGCTGAAAGTAGGGTCGGTGTTGGTGGCGCCGTCGAGTAGAAAGTAGTTTGCGTTGGGGCGGCTTCCTCCGATGCTTACGGCCGACCGCTGGCCCGGCCTCCAATAAAGAGAGCTCATATCGCCGACCGAGGCGCCGTGGCTGATGTGCGCTCCCGGCACGGTGAGGATCAGGTCGATCAACATGCGGCCATTCAACGGCAGCGAATCCACCGACCGCTGATCCACCACCTCGCCCACGCTCGCATCCTGAGTCTTGAGCAGTTCCTCATGCGCTTGAACTGTGACGTTTTGCGTATCGCTGCCGAGGCTCAACTGCAAATCGAGGGTGGCCTGCTGACCGACTTCGAGTTCTATCGCTTCTGTGGCTTGCTTGAAGCCTGAGCTATCGACGGCCAGCGTGTACGCGCCGGGCTGCAAGCCGGCAATCTCATAGAGCCCGGTGGCGTTGGATACCACCTCGCGCTCCGCGCCAGTTCCCTTGGCTGTAATGTGGACGCGCGCGGCGGCGACCGGGCGATGCTGCGGATCCAAGATCGATCCGCGCACCACGGCGTAGTTGCTCTGCGCGTGGGCTGTGACAAGGGCTATTGAAAGGCAAAAGACTACGGGCACGATTCTTCGCATCATGGCTCTCCTCAAAAGAAAAACTGCGTCGTTGAAGGTCAGTGAATGAAGGCAGGGACTTTTGGCCTGGCGCATACGCTGTGCGCCGGGTCGGGTCTTGCCCAGCGATTCCGTGCGCCTCTTGCATTGGCGAACGCACGCGGAATCGCGCGACCGGATATCAGGAGTCTAAGTTCGGGGTCCATCGGCGTCTTCGCCCAACGGATGGAGCGGAGCCTCATTATTTCGGTGGAGTGCCCACCGGCTCGACTTCACGAAGGGGATCCTGAGTCGAGAACCAGCCGCTTCTTTTGGAGGAAGAAGCGGCTTGTCGGCATCGATGGCTGGAATGCTTATGGGCGCGGCGCTGGCGGCTGATCCACGCTCGCAGGAGCATTCTGGCCGGCGCTGAGCAGGTTGGCGAGGATGCGGTAGGCGCCGGGAACCAGCTCGGGAAGCTGGCGATAGAGCGCATACGCGGCATAAATATAAGTCCCCTTGCCGGGGTGGGCAACCAGGAGGCCGCCACGCTGCGGGTCCTGGCCGGGGTCGGCTGTCTCGGTGAGGGCGGTGTAGGCGGGATCCCAAGAAGCAAGGAAGGAGTGGCCGCGCTCCTCGACCCAGCCGTCAAAGTCGGAGGCGCTGATGGCGTTGGGCCAGGCGAGCAGGGGGTTGGCGGGATCGAGGAGCTTGACTGGGGCAGTCTCGTCCACCACGCGCTCCGGGGAACGGCCCATGGAGAGCGGGAACGGGGCAGGGAAGTTGCCGCTCTGGTACTGGACGATCAGCGTCCCGCCTCGGCGGACGAACTGCTCAAGACGGGGCTGGGCCAGGGTTAACTCAGGGTGGACAGAATAGGCCCTGATGCCGATCACGAGAATGTTCCACGTGGAAAACTCGTCCGAAACTATCTCTTGCGCGTTCAGAATGTGCGGTTTGACGCCCAAGGCCTCGATGGCCTCCGGAAGCAGGTCGCCGCTGCCCATGATGTAGCCGACGCGCAATCCCTGCGCCAGCTTCACGTTCACCTTTCGCGTTTTCAACTGGGCTGTTTTGTATAGGTTATAGGGGCGTAGGCCGGGGTAGCCGACGCTTCGCCAGCCAGTCTGATAGGTGCGCCCGTCAGAGTGCGCCACGGCCTGAATGGTGAAAGCGGCGGATTCGGCGGCAGCCGGTGTTCCCGGCGACAGGTTCTTGTCGCTGGGTTGGCCGGCGGGCGTTACCGAGAACAAGATCGGGTCTGTATCTCCGGCGCTGTCCAAATGAAAGTGCGCATCTGTAGGCTCGGAGCGCCACCCGGCGGGGAGATTCAGCTCCACCGTACCGTCGGCGGCGGCTTGCGCATGGACCGTGACGCGGACCGGGAGCGCCGAACCGTCCAGCGGCAGGATGCGGGCCTCGGGGTCCACGCGCACGCCGATAGCCGGCGTGACCACCAGTGGCTCATAGATTCCGCCCGGCCCGAGAACCCGCTGCATGGTCTGCACCACTTGGCCAACCCGGATGGGAAGGCCGTCGAAGGTGAACTCCGCCCAGGCGACGAGGGGCCAGGGGGCGAAGGATCGCTCGCGATACTCCGGCTTGGTCAGGTCGTAGTACGCCTGTTCAGTGTCGGGCCGCGTGAAGTACGGCTCGGTGGGCTCGGCATTCTCTGGGACGTGGACGCTGAAGATCGGGTCGGTGGTGGGCGCGGCGGGGTCGATGGCGCCGGAAATGTTCTCACTCTTCCACGGGTCGCCGGCGCGGCTCTCCAGCCAAACCCGGCTCAGCCGGGCCTCCGCCGTGGCCTGCGCGGTATGCGCCTGCACCCGGAACTCTCCACCGGGAGAAACGCTTCGCGGGGTCTCGTCCGGTGAGCCGCCTCGGAACGGACCGCCGGCCTGCGCGCCTGGCGTGCCTGTTCTGAACGCTGCCAGGTCAAGACCGAGCAGATCCTTCAGCACTGCTTGAAACTGCCCGATTTTCGCGTCCAGTTCCAGCAGCAGGCCAGCTTTGGCTTGCGCGTCCAGATCGCTCGCCGCGACGCGCGCACGCAGGTCGAGGGTCTGGCGGTAGATGGGAGTCAGCTTATGAGCGATGGTGGCGCCGGATTTTCCGTCGGATTCGACCTGGAAATGTCGCAGGTCTGAATCGATCTTGCGCAGGCCATCCGGGAGCCACGTGGGTGGGTTGCCGATGACGATACGGGCCAGGCCCTCAAGAGTTGTGGCGATGTTGACCTTGCTGCTGTGGAAGAGGTCCGTATCCCGCTTGGCGGCGTCGCTCGCCTTCGCGGGCGCTTCGGCCTTTGCAGCATCCGCCGCCGCCCACAGGTGATACTCCGTGCTCGCCGGCCCGCTCAGCGTGGGATTCGCCCCGCCGTTTTGCGACCTCTGCTCTCCCCAGCCTTCGCGGGCAATCTGCGCGTAGCTGCGCCCCAGCACGGGGTCGAGGGTGCCCACCGGAATGCTCACGTCGGTCGAGGGCACCTCCGTGCTCCACTCGCCGGTCACGTAGTTCTTGAACCGAGCCGGCGCCCACTTGCCGGTGGCGTAGTCGAACATCTTCCCGTCGTTGACCGGCGCAAAGGGGGTCCGGGAGTAAACGGCTAGAGGCTGCCAGGGTTGCAGGCCGTCTTTCAGTTGCTCGGGAAAGACCTTGGGGTCGCCGGCTGCCTTGAAGGCCTCCTGCGCGATCTCGCCGGAGACCTGGTGGTGGCCATGGCCGTCGGTAATGCCGCCCACAAAGGTGGAGACGATGATCTGCGGGCGTTCGCGGCGGACGGCCAGCACAGCGTCGTAGAGCACGCGATCATGGCCCCAGCGCGCGAACGACTCCTCCTGGGTCTTCGAGAAGCCGAAGTCGACCTCCGTGCCCCAGAGCTGTTTGACGCCGTAGTATTCGTCGGCCTTCAACAGTTCGTTGGTGCGGATGAGGCCAAGCGCGTCGTAGCTGTCGGCGCTCATCGCGTTCTGGCCGCCCTCGCCGCGGGTCAGCGTGAGCAGCGTGCAGCGTACGCCCAGGCCGCGGGAGAGGTAGGTCAGCAGGGCGCCGTCCTCGTCGTCGGGATGAGCCACGATCATCAGGACGCTGGCGGTGGTTTGGAGCCGCTTGAGCGATTGCTCCAGCGCGGCCGCGCCGCGGTCTTCTGCGATGGGCAGGGCAACGTCGCTTGGCTCGGGCAAGGGAACGGCCGCAAGCTCGGCGGCTGCGGATGCGGGTTGCGGGGCCGACTGCTGCGCGGTGAGCGTATGCGCGCCCAGAAGAATCAGGCCGGTGAGGACCGCGTTCAGCGCCGATCCATAAACTCTGCGAACTCCGTCAGTAATAACCATACTTCCCGTCAGTGTACAATCCGGTGAGCGCATTCGCCTCATGCCCCAGCCCTCGCCCACCTCCGCAAGCTCCGATTCGTTACAGCGCCGCATCGGCCTGCGCTCCGCCGTAGCCCTCAACATGCTGGAGATGATCGGCGTCGGTCCGTTCATTACTCTGCCGCTGGTGATTGCCGCAGCGGGCTATCGGCTCTCGGTGTGGGCATGGGTGCTGGGCGCGGCCATCGCCGTGGCCGACGGCCTGGTGTGGGCAGAGCTGGGCGCGGCGTTCCCACGCGCCGGCGGTTCCTACGCATTTCTCCGGGAGATATACGGCCCGGAGCGGGCGGGGAACTGGCTCAGCTTTCTTTACGTCTGGCAGGTCAGCTTTACCGCGCCGCTGGCCATTGCCTCGGGCTGCATTGGTCTTTCCGGTTTTCTGGCCTGGTTCTGGCCGGCGCTCGACGGCGCTCCCATCGCCGCCTTGCCAGCCTTGCATTATGCGAACTTCACCGCCGCCTGCGCCTGCCTGCTGGTTACGGCGCTGCTCTACCGCAACCTGAGTTCGATCACGCGGCTGGCTTGGCTGCTCTTTGCCGGTGTGATGGCGGCCATCGCCGGGGTGATCGTCTCCGGGTTCGCCCATGCGGCGGCTGCCGGCGGCTGGCAGATGCCCGCCGCTCCCGCGCTCGGGTGGGCCATTGCCAGCCGCGGATTGGCGCAGGCAGCGCTGCTCACTACCTACTGCTACTGGGGCTACTACAATATCTGCTTCCTGGGGGGCGAGGTGCGGCGGCCGGAGCGGACCATTCCCCGCGCTATCCTTCTTTCGCTGCTCTTTGTTGCGGCCTTCTATGTGGCTATGAATCTGGCCGCGCTGCCCTCGATGCGCGATGCCGCCGCTCATGCCGCCGACACGGCAACGGTTCGGGTGCAACTGGTGGCGGATATTGCGCGCTCGGCCTTCGGCCAGTGGGCAGGCCGGCTGCTTGCCGCGCTGGTCGTCTGGACGGCCTTCGCATCGGTCTTCTCGCTGCTGCTGGGCTACTCGCGCGTGCCTTACGCCGCCGCCCGCGACGGCAACTACTTCCGCTTCCTGGCTGCGGTCCATCCCCGCCACGGCATTCCCCACCGCTCGCTGGTAGTGCTGGGATTCGTGGCTGCCTGCTTCTGCTTCTTCTCGCTCACGCAGGTCATCACCATGCTGGTGATTACGCGCATTCTGCTTCAGTTCTCGTTGCAGCACGCAGGCGTGATTCTGCTCCGGGCGCAGCGGCCGGAGATGAAGCGGCCATTCATGATGCCGCTGTATCCTCTGCCGCCGCTAGTGGCGATGGCGGGCTTCCTCTTCATGCTGGTCAACCGCAGCCACGCGCTCAAAGGGCTGGGAGTGGCGGCGGGGATCGCGATCTCCGGCACGCTGATCTACGGATTCCGAGCGCGGCGGCTGGGGCAATGGCCGTTCACGCGGTCCGAATCCTAGGGCTCTGACCCTGTGGTTTTGTCCCTCCAGCTATAGCGGGAGGTTACTGCAAAGCCTGATGTCCGGCATCAACTTATTCCGCTAATGTTCTGTATTTAACGTACTTGAGTTCGCAAGCCAACCCGGTTTGTTCGTATTGCACGGTTACGTCGAAGAATTCAGAGGAACAACTTACAAGCGTCCCTGGCGGTGTCGCAGTAGATTCCCGGCAGGCCGTACCTTCATTCAAATATCGGGTGTTCGATCAGGCCCAACAAAACGCGAGGCCCGCCTGCCGAAGCAAACGGGCCTCTCTGGGGAAAGACTCAAGAATTACCGGTGTCCGCCACCGCCATGGCCGCCGCCACCACCGTGCCGTCCGCCGCTGAAGCCGCCACCGGCATGACCACCGCCACTGAATCCACCACGGCCTCCGCCGCTGAATCCGCCTCTGGGCGCTCCGCCGCCGGCATAACCGCCGCGAGGCGCACCTGCGTAACCGCGTGCTCCGCCACCATATCCGCCGCGGGGGGCGCCTGCATAACCACGCGCTCCGCCGGCATAGCCGCGACCCACGTATCCGCCGCGATAGCCATATCCGCCGTATCCGCCGCGATAGCCGTATCCGCCGCGGCCCCAGCCATGCCGATAGCCCCAGCCGTACCACGGTCCGGCGCCGATGAAGTACGCCGCCGTAGAACCAGTTAGGTCCGTAATAGCCATAGGGGGCGCAGGCATACGGGTAATACGCGTAATAGCCCCACTCGCAGACGGGCGGACCATACGCATCGGGGGCGTCAACGACTGCGGGGCCTACTCCGACACCCACAGCCACTTGGGCCGTTGCCGTCGCCGCGAACGGCAAAGCCAGGAACAATCCAAGCAGAACGAGGCTAAACTTTTTCATGACATCCTCCTTGTGCTGTCCCGTCCTTTTGGATCCGGACCCGGGATTCAACCTTCTCAGCACCTGCCGGCCTCTGGGGTTTCTCTTTCCCAACCGGCTTTCAATTATTGAAACAACTATCTGGCCGTTAAGTTGCGGTGGCTCTCAAAAGAATCGCCAGGAACCGGCAAGAAAGCAATGCCGCTGAAAAGGCAGATGGCCCCCGCCTTCGAGCAAGTCGGTCGCCGGCGGGCAGTTTATGGCATTTGATCGTTCATGAAGGAGGCTAACTATGTTTGCTTAACCATGAGTGTTTATGTGTGTTGCGGTTCTCCGTGGAATCGTGCTTGAGGCGGCAGGATCAATCGCGCACGGGAAGCGGCGCAATGAGCAAGCGCAGGACCGTCTCCTCGATCAGGCGGCAGGCCGCTGGCAGAGCGGCAGTCACGGCGTCGCTGAACTCCTCGCCCAGCTCCGTCGATCCGGCGCCAACGGTGAGCAAGAGAGTATTCGAGGGCAAGGAATCGTAGAGTTCGCGGCACAGTGCGAGCAGTTCAGGCGCTCCCA
>CAWCWQ010000266.1:0-15433 GCA_963799145.1 uncultured Acidobacteriaceae bacterium
CGCCGAATCGCGCTGGCTGCACTACGGGCTGACCTCGAACGACATCGTCGACACGGCGCAGGCGCTGCAGGTCGCTGAGGCGTCCGAACTCATCCGCGGCGGCATCGCCGCCCTGCTCGCCGTGCTCCAGCGCCGCGCCATCGAGTTCAAGCACACGCCCACCATCGGCCGCACCCACGGCATTCACGCCGAGCCCACCACCTTCGGCCTCAAGCTGCTCAACTGGTACGCCGAGATGGAGCGCAACTGCCACGGCTTTGACGCGGCCGCCGAGGACATGCGCGTGGGCAAGCTCTCGCGGCGCCGTGGGCACCTTCGGCCACTTGAAGCCCGAGCACGAGGAGCGCATCTGCGCGCGGCTGGGCCTCAAGCCCGCGCCGGTGGCCACGCAGGTCATCCAGCGCGACCGGCACGCCGCCTACATCTCCACACTGGCCATCCTCGGCAGCACGCTCGACAAGATCGCCGTCGAGGTGCGCCACCTGCAACGCACCGAGGTGCGCGAGGCGCAGGAGTACTTCAGCGAGAAGCAGAAAGGCTCCTCGGCCATGCCGCACAAAAAGAACCCCATCACCGCCGAGCAGATCAGCGGCCTGGCGCGCGTGCTGCGCGGCAATGCGCAGGCGGCCTTTGAGAATGTCGCCCTGTGGCACGAGCGCGACATCTCGCACTCGTCTGTCGAGCGCGTGATCTTTCCGGACTCGACCATTCTTGCGGATTACCTGCTGGCCAAGACCACCGATCTGATTGACCGCCTGCTGGTCTATCCCGAGCGCATGAAGCGGAACCTCGAAAGCACCGGCGGCCTGATCTTCAGCGGCCAGTTGCTGCTGGACCTGGCCGAGGCCGGCATGATGCGCGAGGACGCCTACCGGCTGGTGCAGGCTCACGCCATGCGCTCGTGGAAGGAGGAACTGGTCTTCCGCGATGAGGTGGCTCGGGATGCGGCGATTACGGCTCTGCTGGCTCCGGAGAAGCTGGATCGCACATTCGACTACACCCGGCAACTGGGCAATGTGGATGCGATCTTCAAGAGGGTGCTGGGCGAATGAGCGAAACGAGGAACATTAGCCGAGCGCCGGCCGGGAATCCGCGCCGTTAGGCGCGCAGGTTCCATGCATTTTCAAATGCGGGTTCCATACATGCTCAAATGCGGGTTCAATGCATGCTCAAATGCGAGTTGCATACATGCTCAAATGCGGGTTCCAAACATGCTCAAATGCGAGTTGCATACATGCTCAAAACTGAGCGGCAATAATAGGAGCGGAATGAACCGGAGGCGAAGATTTCGGCACCGTAGCAATCTTTGAAACGGTGTCAGGCTCGGAGTTCAATAGACCCTACCGGCGCATCCGTCGCAATCTCTGCCCGGGAGCAGCTGCGCGATGGAGGACGACCAAGCCGAATCCTGGACCGCAAACTCGGGCCGGCCGGAGACGCGCGCCGTAGGCGCAAGGTTCATTGGCCCCGCGCCTCGGCGCTTTCAATTACCCACAATTTCAGCCCCCATGAGAGCGCCCAGTTGGAGATCGACCAGGCGTGTTAACCCAAAAACAGCAGTTGATCCGCATCGTACTGGGCCATCCTTTTCAAACCGCCAGAGCTTGCAGCGATCGATGATTTCACCATCTTGACGAGGTGCGGAGCAGTTCACAAATCGACGATCGAAAGAAGACGATCCATGGCTTTTGGCCACGCCGGCAGTTCCGCAGGGGCTAAAGCCCACCTTTCTTTTCAGCCCTTTGCGGCCCGACACCCAGAGGGTACCCGGTCGTGCCCTTATTACAAAGCAGCAGGTTCTAGAGGTTCCCAAACTCGATGCATGACACGGTTGAAGGCGTTCAACTGCCGTTTTTAGGTTGAAAGGGCAAAGCCGGGGGGCCTCCCGGTTGGAACAGCCACCTGCGATGCCGCCAACCACTTCATTGGCCTCTCACGCTGCCCGTGTCGAAACCGCGCTCGTTGTGGTATACGTTTCCGCATGAGCTTTCGCAGAGTTTTCCTCTCCGTTCTTCTTGCCGTTCCGGCATTCGCCGCCATTGCCATCCACGCGCAGAACCCCGCTCCTTCGCCGCCGATGGGCTGGAACAGTTGGGACGCTTACGGGCTGACCATCAATGAGACCGACTTCCGCGCAAACGCCACCGTGCTTGCCGGGCTGAAGGAGTATGGCTGGCAGTATGCCGTGATCGACGAAGGGTGGTACATGGAGAATCCGTTTGGCGACAAGCTGGAGACGCGTAAGTATGTGTGGGACGGGAACGGGATTCTGATTCCGGTGGCGAACCGCTTCCCGTCTTCGGCGGACGGGGCGGGGTTCAAGCCGCTGGCAGACTGGGTTCATGAGCAGGGGCTGAAGTTCGGCATTCATATTGTGCGCGGGATTCCGCGCCAGGTGGTGGCGGCGAATCTGCCCATCGCGGGGTCGAGTTTTCATGCCGCCGATGCGGCCGACAAAAGCTCGCCCTGCCCCTGGGACGAGGGCAACTGGGGCGTGGCCGACAACGCCGCCGGGCAGGCTTACTACGATTCGATGCTGAAGCTCTACGCCGGTTGGGGCCTGGACTACATCAAGGTGGATTGCATCGGCGACCACCCTTATCGGATCACGGAGATCAAGCAGATTGCGGCGGCGATCGGGAAGACCCGGCGCCCGATCGTGCTGAGCCTTTCGCCGGGGCCGACCCAACTGGAGCACGCGGCCGAGGTGGGAGAGTACGCCCAACTCTGGCGCATTTCCGACGACCATTGGGACGGATGGACTTTCACCCACAAGCCCGGCGACGGTGAGTTTCCTTTTGGGGTGAGGGATGCCTTCGACCGGCTGGCCAAGTGGTTCCCTTATGTGAAGGCGGGCAACTGGCCGGACGAGGACATGCTGCCCTGGGGCTGGCTGGGGCCGCATCCGGGCTGGGGCGAGCCAAGGCAGTCGCGCTTGACGCCGGACGAGCAGAAGACCGAGTTTGCGCTGTGGGCCATCGCGCGCTCGCCGCTGATACTGGGGGCTAACCTGACCAAGATGGACGATGTCACGCGAAGCCTGGTCACCAACCAGGCGATGCTCTTCATCAACCAGAATGCGACTTACAGCCATCCGCTGGATGCCGCCAGCCTCGCGCCGGGCTTTGAGCACGCAAGGGTATGGCGGGCGACGATCGACGCGCCGGGCGCGAGGAATTACAAGGAGTTTTTTGGCTTCTTCAACCTGGACGACCAGCCGGTAACGCTGCGCGCCACCTGGAAGCAGCTTGGGCTCGAAGGCGCAAAGCATCAGGCCCAGAATCTGTGGACCGACAGCGTGGAAAAGGAGTCCAGGGAGATACAGGTCACCTTGCCGGCTCACGGGAGCGCGGTATTCCAGGTCAAATAGGCGGGTTGCGGGCGAGGGATCGAACGGTGCGGAGGCGAAACGTTCTTGGCGGCTTGGCGGCGGTTTGGATTGCTGCGGGTCCGGCGCGGCTTCGCATGGCGCTCGCCTTCGCCGGCCAGGGAGCGCAGGCTGGGCAAACTGTGACCAGTGGCCAGCGGCTGGCCCGTGCGGCGCGGGCTCAGGTGGGCGTGACGGTGAACTACGACCCCGGCTGGACGCATCTGAGCTATCCCGGCGGCGATGTGCCTCGATCGACGGGAGTATGCGCCGACGTGGTGATTCGCGCCGCTCGCGACGGCCTGGGGCTGGACTTGCAAGAGCTGGTGCATGAGGACATGGTGAAGCACTTCGCCGAGTACCCGGCGCGCAAGGCTTGGGGATCGCGCGCCCCGGACGCCAGCATCGACCATCGGCGGGTGCTCAACCTGGAGACCTACTGGACGCGCGCCGGGGCACGGCTGTGGGCGGCTACGGGGCCGGTGCCGGGCGACGGCTTTCCTCCGCCGCTCGATGTGGGCGACATTGTGACCTGGCTGCTGGACGCGAGACTGCCGCACGTGGGGATTGTGGTGAGCGGCGGAGAAGATTCGCGGGTGGTGCATAACATTGGCCGCGGAGCCGAAGAGAGCCGACTCGCGGAGTTCTTTGCGCATCGCGCGGCTGGGCATTATCGCTGGCCGGTGAGCGCGTAGGCAGGCTTGCTTTTTCTGTAAAGCCTCCATCGAGCTAACCCACCCTAGCCGCAAAAACAAGAACGCGGCGAGGGTGGGGCACCCAGCCGGTTAGCAATTCTCGGTCTCCGCGCCGCTTGAGTTGGGTCAGCTCCGGCGCAGGGTAAGCAGCGTGATCTCGGGCGGGCAGTGAAGCCGGAACGGTACGCCGACGGTGCCGATCCCCCGATTGACGTAGAGTTGAAGGCCCCCGAGACGGAACCACCCCTGAACGTACCTTCTACCCATTTCAGGCAGTTCCAATGCACCCATCAGGGGCAGGCGAATCTGGCCTCCATGTGTGTGGCCGCTCAGCATTAGGCCCACGGCCCTTCCAGCCGGATGCGTTAACAGGCGATCGGCGTAATCCGGCGCATGGCACATCAGGACGATGGGTTCATCCGGCAGATTGCGAATCGGCGCGGGGATGGCCAATTCGGGATCTGGACGGCCAAAGACCGGATCGTCCAGCCCCGCCAGCCAGATTCTTCCGCCCGCGCGCTCCAGCGGCAGGTATTGGTTCAAGAGCACAGAGATGCCGTTGGCCGTCAGTGCGGCCTTGACCTCCGGCTTCCCGACGACCAGGTCATGGTTCCCCAGCACCGCATGAACTTGCTGGCAGGCAAGCCCTTTCAGCACATTGGCGCATTGCCAGGCGGCGCCCACGGCGTAATCCCTCGAGCCAAGCCCGTCGGTCACGTAGTCGCCGGTGAGAAGCACCGCATCCGGGGCGAGGCGGTTGGTTTCCTCGACGATGCGTCGCAGGAAGAACGGCTCGGTGTACTCATCCATGTGGATGTCGCTGAGCTGTGCGATGCGGAAGCCGTCAAAGGCGCTGGGCAGGCCGTGCAGAACGATCTCGCGCCGGGTGACCTCGATCCAGTGGCGCTCAATCTCTCCCGAATAGAGCGCCAGGGCAGCAGCCCCATAGATGCTTCCCTTGAGAAAGCGGCGACGGCCGATGCGTTCCCTGGGGAGCGAGTCAAAAAGTGCCATGTTCTCTTATCCAGTTTACCAATACGAGAGAGGCTCGGCGGGCAGACGTCGCCAGCCATAGCTAGACTTGTCACTTCGGTTCGCACGCCGATTCGGTCATGAAGTTTTTGGCTGGCTGGCCGCAAACTGACCTTTCCTGCGAGTTCAACGGTTCTCGGCCGAGGTTTTTGCCTGCCGTTAACATCGAATCCCCGGTTCTTCCTGTATGGATTGCGTGATGGGGAGTTTCTGCTTGAGTGGAGACTCGTGCGCCGAGGGCGGGGGCAATCCTGTAGACTGCCAACACGGCGAACTGGACGAATTCAATGGCCCAAACTACTTCAATGGCCCGAACCACGAAGAAACAAAAGCTGTTTAACGGCCGGGACCACTCCTGGATGCAGTTCAACAGGCGTGTGCTTGAGGAGGCCGAGGACGCGACCAATCCGCTGCTGGAGCGAGTGAAGTTCCTGGCCATCACGGCCAACAACCTGGACGAGTACGTCGAGGTGCGCCAGGCGGGACTGATGCAGCGCATCGAAGACGGCTACCGGGAGCCGGGCTTCGACGGCTTGCGGCCGGACGAATCGCTGGCCGTGCTGACGGCCGAGATTCATCGTTTTGTGGCGGCCCAGTATGAATGCTGGAACGAAATGCTGATTCCAGAGCTGCGCAGGCAAGGCATCCGGCTGCTGGAGTGGAAGGAGCTGGACGAAGACGCGCGGGCGTATGCGCAAGGGTACTACCAGCGCGAGGTCGATCCACTGCTGACCCCCATCTCCATCGATCCGGCGCACCCGTTTCCGCGGGTACTGAACAAGGCGCTCTGCCTGGCGCTGCTGCTGAGGGCCAAGCGGCGCAGCTCTGGGCCCAGGTGCTGGGGGTGGTGACGGTGCCGCGCGCCTTGGCAAGGTTTGTCCGCCTTCCGGCTGCCGAGGGCGCCTTCGATTACCTGCTGCTTCAAGACCTGATCGCGCAGAATCTGGCCGCGATGTACCGCGGCTACGAGGTTCAGGCGCACACCGCCTTCCGCGTCACCCGCAATTCGAATCTCTACTTCGAAGAGGAGGAAACGCGCTCGCTGTTGGAGTCAATTCGCGTGGAGTTGCACAACCGCCGCAAGGGAGATGCGGTGCGGCTGGAGATCGAGACCGGCGCAAATGCGGAGATTGTCGAACGGCTGCGTGTGAACTTCGAGCTAGACGAGGACCAGGTCTTCCGCGGCGATGGCCCGGTAAACCTCTCGCGGCTGATGTTTTTCTACGGCGACGTGAAGCGCCCGGATTTGAAGTTCCGGCCCTTTACGCCCAAACCGTTCCAGTTGAGCCGCAAGTCGGCAAACATCTTCGAAGAGCTGCGCCAGCGCGACGTTCTGCTCCACCACCCTTACGATTCCTACGACCCAGTGGTGGAGTTCATCCAGCAGGGCGCCGAAGATCCCGCCGTGGTCTCGATGAAGCAAACTCTCTATCGCACCAGCAAGGATGCGCCCATGTTCGAGGCGCTGATCGAGGCGGCGGCCACCAAGGAAGCCACGCTGGTGGTGGAGCTGATGGCGCGTTTCGATGAGGCCTCGAACATTCGCTGGGCGCGCAGCATGGAGGACGCCGGAGTGCAGGTCTTCCACGGCGTGGTGGGGCTGAAGACGCATTGCAAGCTGGCTATGCTGGTGCGCCGCGACGAGGACGGCGTGACCCGCCGCTACTGCCACCTGGGCACCGGCAACTACAATCCGGTTACCGCACGCTTCTATACCGACCTGAGCCTGCTGACCAGCGATCCGCAGATCACCGAGCGGGTGCATATGGTCTTCAACTACCTGACGGCTCACGCCGAGATCGACGACTACAAGCCCGCTGCTGGTGGCGCCGCTGACCATGGCCGAGAGCTTCCTGGGCCTCATCCGCCGGGAGCAGGAGCACGCCCAGGCGGGGCGCCCGGCGCACATCGTGGCCAAGATGAATGCGCTGCTCGAGCCGAGCGTGATCGAAGCGCTTTACAAGGCATCGCAGGCCGGCGTCGAGGTGGATCTGATCGTGCGCGGCCTCTCCATCCTGCGCCCTGGCGTCAAAGGACTTTCGGAGCGGATTCGCGTGCGCTCGATCGTGGGGCGGTTCCTTGAGCACTCGCGCATCTTCCACTTCGCCAACGGGGGCAGCGACGAAATCTACCTGGGCTCGGCCGACTGGATGCCGCGCAACCTTTTCGAGCGCTGCGAGGTGGTCTTCCCGGTGCGCGACCTGGCGGCCCTGGCCCGCATTCACGACGAGATTCTGCCCGCCTACCTGGCGGATACGGTCAAGGCCCGCCTTCAGCAGCCAGACGGCAGCTACCTGCGCGCCGCCAAGCTCTCCAAGGATGCAAAGCCCTTCTCAAGCCAGGAGTTTCTCATGCAACTGGCGGAGGGCAAGGCGGAGCTGAGCGCGATTCCCAAACCCAGCGTGGTGAGGGCGCTGACAAGGACGGCAACCAGACGGGCCAAAGCTGTAGACTAACCAGCGTGACCGGACGACGGCATTTCATGGGAATGCTTCGACGAAGGCCTTGCACTATTATCTCTTCATATCGTGCCTATTATCAGTAATTTACCTCCCGCTATTAGTCTAAGATCACAGCGTTGACATTATTTGCGAAAGGGCATATTGTCGGTTTATGCAAGAAATCTCGTCAGCAGAAATCATCCAGCGCATCCAATCCGAAAACCCCTGGTGGCAAGGCGATCACACGATTAGTGCAGTCTTTGGAAACATGAAGCGGCGTGCCTATTTCAACTTGTTTCTTCCGCTGATCAAAGACCGAAAGACGCGCAGGGCTGTTGTTCTCATGGGTCCCAGGCGCGTGGGGAAGACCGTTATGATCCACCATGCGATTCAGGCGCTCATAGATGAAGGGGTGTCGCCCAATTCCATCGGATACTTCTCGGTCAACCATCCAATATATAACGGGCTCAGTTTGGAAAGACTGCTCGAATACTACACACAGTCGAGTGGATTAAACTACAAACTTGATCCGATTTTTGTGTTTTTTGATGAAATACAGTACTTGCGTAATTGGGAAGTTCACCTGAAATCTGCTATAGACGCGTACCCCAACATTAAGCTCGTGGCATCCGGATCAGCTGCAGCCGCTCTGCGGCTCAAGTCTCAGGAATCCGGCGCAGGACGATTTACCGATTTCCTGCTTCCGCCCCTCACCTTCTATGAATATATCGATCTTATGGGTCGGGCGGAGATGGTAAAGGAGCCAACTGAAGATCGCCCACGCCGCTTTTTTGCAGCCAATGATGTTGTGTTGTTCAACAATGAATTCATCAACTACTTAAACTTCGGCGGATATCCAGAAGTAATTTTCTCGCCCGAGATTCAAGCCAACCTTGGGAGATTTATCAAGAGCGATATTGTCGATAAGGTCCTACTTAGAGATTTGCCGAGCCTGTATGGGATAGGGGATATCCAGGAACTTAATTATCTGTTCACGACGCTTGCATTCAACACGGCAAATGAAATATCGTTGCAGGAACTTTCAAAGAATTCCGGCGTTGCCAAGAATACTATCAAACGGTACATTGAGTATCTTGAAGCAGCCTTCTTGATTAAGATCGTCCATCGGGTTGACCATAATGCGAAAAGATTCCACCGAGCCAACTTTTTCAAAGTCTATTTGACGAACCCAACGATGCGAGCCGCTCTCTTTTCCCCGATGAAAGCAGACGACGAAGGAATTGGCCGTCTGGCCGAAACGGCAATATTCTCGCAGTGGTTTCATAGCGATGCGACTCTTCACTACGCAAGATGGGATAGAGGTTCGGACAAAGGAGAAGTGGATCTTGTTCAGCTCGCGGCTGAAACACAGAAGCTTGCGTGGGCAGTTGAAGTTAAGTGGTCAGACCGTTATTGCGAGAAAATCAACGAATTGAGCGGTCTCATCGGCTTTTGCCATAAGAATAATCTGAAGAGAGTCCTTGTTACTTCCAGGACCAAAACGTTGAATTGCCGCGAGCAGAACATCGACTTCGAGTTTCTTCCCGCAAGCATTTATTGCTATACGGTTGGTTACAACATCATCCACTCGAAGGATTCCGAATGGGTCAAATGACGATTGAATTGGCTGCTTGATCGAGGCTTGGCAGCTTGATTCCACGATGTTGTTCTGCCTCGGCCCCAATTTCTTCCTCAGGCGTACCAGGATGAGAGCCAGCAGGCCGGAAAAATGCAGCCCCCAGGCGCCGTCGCCGGGGGTTGCATTCTTGGTGGTCGAGTTGGGCTGAGAGCCCTTGAATCGGCCTCAGGCGCTGAAGAGGAGAACTCCGGCGGGCTTTTCGTCGGTTACTGTCTCGTCTGGACTAATGGGGCGGTAGAAGAGCTGGTTGACGTCAAGATAAACCTCGAGGAAGGCCGGGCGCGCAGAGATGTGTCCTGCGATCAGGGCTTCGGATAAGGGATCCTCGACGTAGCGCTGCAGGGCGCGGCGCAGCGGGCGCGCTCCGTAGCTGCGATCGACGAGGGTCTTGTCGAGAATCCACTTCTTGGCTTCGTCGGTGACCGAGATGGTAATGGCCTTCTGCGCCAGGTTCGTGTTCAGCTGCTGCACCAGCAGCTCGACGATCTGAATCAGGTCGGCGTCGTTGAGCGATTGGAAGAGGATGACCTCGTCGAGGCGGTTGAGGAACTCGGGGTTGAAGGTCTTCTTCACTTCCTGCTTGACCAGCTCCTCGATCTTGTCGCTGACGATGTCTTCGCGGTCGCTCTGGAAGCCGAGGCCCTGCTTCTTCTGCAAGTGCCGCGCGCCGATGTTCGAGGTCATGATGAGGATGACGTTCTTGAAGTCGACCGTGTTGCCCAAGCCGTCGGTCAACTGGCCGTCCTCAAAGACCTGGAGGAGGATGTTGAAGACATCGGGGTGGGCCTTCTCGATTTCGTCGAGCAGGACGACCGAGTAAGGCGAACGCCGGACGCGTTCGGTCAACTGGCCGCCCTCCTCGTAGCCCACGTAGCCCGGAGGCGAACCGATCAGCTTGGAGACGGAGTGCTTCTCCATGAACTCCGACATATCGAAGCGGATCAGCGCCTTGTCGGAGCCGAAGAGGAAGTTGGCGAGGGTGCGGGCCATCTCCGTCTTGCCGACGCCGGTTGGGCCCAGGAAAAGGAAGCTGCCGATGGGCCTCGAGGGCGACTTGAGGCCGGCGCGAGAGCGGCGAATGGCGCGAGCAAGAGCGCCGATGGCCTTCTCCTGGGAGATGACGCGCTTGTGCAGCTCCTCTTCAACGCGCAGCAGCTTCAGCGTCTCTTCTTCCTTGATGCTGTTGACCGGAACCCCGGTCCAGCGGCTGACCACGTCCTCGATATCTTCGCGGCCGACTATTCCGGCAGCGGAGTCGTCGAGGTGGTACTTGTCGCGAAGGGCGCGCAGGTTCTCGCGCTCCTTGCGCTCCTCGTCGGAGTAGAAGCGCGCCTTCTCGAACTCATGGTTGGCGATGGCCGAGTCCATGCGGTGGACGATGAACTTGATGCGCTTCTGGACCTCTGTGATCTCCTCTGGGAGCGAAGTCTGGCGCAGTTTGACGCGGGCGCCCGCTTCGTCGATCAGGTCGATGGCCTTGTCCGGCAGGAAGCGGTCGGGGATATAGCGGTTGGAGTGAGAGACGGCGAACTCGACGGCGGCATCGGTGTAGCTGACGGCGTGGAACTTCTCGTAGCGGTCCTTGATGCCGTGGATGATCTTGATGGCGTCGGCCTCGTTGGGCGGAGGAACCTTGACGGCCTGGAAGCGGCGCTCCAGCGAGCGGTCCTTCTCGATGGACTTGCGGTACTCGCCTGGGGTGGTGGCGCCGATGCACTGGATCTCGCCGCGGGAGAGCGCCGGCTTGAGGATGTTTGCAGCGTCGAGCGAACCCTCGGCCGAGCCCGCGCCCACCAGGGTGTGCAACTCGTCGATAAAGACGATGGAGTTCTGGTTCTCCATCAGCTCCTTCATGATGGTCTTGAGCCGCTCCTCGAATTGGCCGCGATACTTTGTTCCGGCCACGATGAGAGAGAGGTCGAGGCCGAGGATCTTCTTGTCGGCCAGGAAGCTGGGCACTTCGCCGTCTGCAATGCGCTGGGCCAGGCCCTCGACGATGGCGGTCTTGCCCACGCCAGGTTCGCCGATGAGTACAGGGTTATTCTTGGTGCGGCGGCATAGGATTTGCACCACGCGCTCCAACTCGCCCTCGCGGCCTACGAGGGGATCTAGCTGGCCGTCCAGGGCTGCCTGAGTGAGGTCGCGGCTGAACTCTGCCAGCAGGCTCGATTCGCGCTGGCGCGGCTGCGGCGCAATCTTCTCCTGGGTGACGCGGCCAAGCTCGTCGCGAATCTGCGCCAGCTTCAGGCCGCGCTCCTGCAAGATCTCCGCCGCGAAGCACTTCTCTTCGCGCAGCAGGCCCAGGAGCAGGTGCTCGGTGCCGATGTGCTTGTGGCCCAGGCGTTCGGCTTCCTCCGCCGCGTATGCCAGCACTCGCTTGCACTCATTCGAGAGCGGTAGGTCCACGCTCGTCGAGACCTTCTCGCGGATGGTGGTGTGCGCCTCGATTTGCTTCCGGATCGACTCCACCGAAGCGTGCGAGCGCAGGAAGCGATTGGTTAACGCCTTGTCCTCGCGCAGCAGACCGAGAAGCAGGTGCTCGGTCTCGATATAAGGCGACCCGAACTGGCTGGCCTCATACCGCGCGAAGAAGATCACGCGCCGTGCCTTCTCCGTATAGCGTTCGAACATGATGTGCTCCCCCCGTTGATTCGAGCCTGTTAAAGGCTATCGACTGAAGTGGCCGTCCGGTTCACTTTCCCGGCTTCAACCCACCAGCCCGCGCCATCCATTCTAGTTTCGCCGCCTGAGGCGTCATGGAGAATACAACTTTAGGCCCCCGGACAGCTCTTTGAGTTGACTTGGAGCAACTCTTCCCCAAATCCCCTGGCGCTCTTGCCGCCTTGCAATTTCGAGCCTGCCTTTGCAATCCGGCAGGAATCGGAACCGATCCCCGCGCGGATCCGTTACTGATTAAGACTCACAAGTCGCCGGAACGGTGCATTTTTCGCCTGGGGCATGCGGCTCTCTATCCCACATGCGGAGAGGCTGCCAAAGGGGAAAGCAGCCCGCTTTCCAAGCGCAAAGCCCGCGTACAGCGGCCTGCCAGATCCAGGTTGTGTGTCACCAGAATCGAGGTAAGGCCGTGACTCAGGTGCAGCCGCTCGATCAGGTCGAAGACGCGGCCGGCGGTGATCTCATCCAGGTCGCCGGTGGGTTCGTCCGCAAGCAGCAGCCGGGGGGTGTTCACCAGTGCGCGGGCCAGCGCAACGCGCTGCTGTTCGCCTCCTGAGAGTTCGCCAGGGCGGTGGGCGGCGCGATCCTCCAGGCCCACTTCCCTGAGCCAGTTTGCCGCCGTCTTGAGCGCATCGGGCTTTTTCACCCCGCGGGCCAGCAGAGGCATGGCCACGTTCTCCAACGCCGTAAACTCGGGCAGCAGGTAATGGAACTGCCAGACGTAGCCGATCTCCCGGTTGCGAAAGGCCGCAGCCTGGCGCGGGGAGAGTCGCGCCACGTCGGTCGAGGCGCATAATACCGTTCCCGCGGAGGGAGCGTCGAGGGCGCCAAGAATGTGCAAGAGCGTGCTCTTCCCCGCGCCGGACTGGCCCACAATGGCCACCATTTCACCGGTTTTGACCTCGAAATCGAGGCCGTGGAAGAGGTTGAGCGTCCCGCGCGCGGTCTGGTAGGTCTTTTGTAGGCCGCTGACCTGAACGATGGGGGCCTGGCCTGGCTGAGTCTGACCCTCTTCCTCATTCCCCGCCCGCAGCTCCGAAGCCCGCGCCTGGCGGGTGGCTTGGGGAGCAGCCGCTGGTGAGGTTTCAATCATCCGCTTGCAATCAATTCTATAGTGTTGAGCCGAAAACCCGCATTGCCCGACCCCGCAGCCGCACGACTCAGCCGTCGGGAAGTGTTTATACTGACCACGCCATGAGAATCTATTTAGCGTGTTCACTCCGGATGCTGTCTATGCTTTCTTCGATCGCTTTTCTCGGCTGGCTCCCAGGCACCGCCCAAACCCGCCCCGTTCCCAACCCGCAACTGGCGTCGAAGGAGCTGAATGCCCGCGTCGAGGCGCTCTTGAAGAAGATGACGCTCGACGAGAAGGTAGGGCAATTGGCGCAGCATACGGTGCAATACACCACCGGTCCAGGCTCCTCGAACCTCAATTACGACGAACTCGTGGCCAAGGGTCAGGTGGGCTCGTTGCAGGGCGTGGTGGGAGCCGAGGCCACCAATCGCCTCCAGCACATTGCCATGGAGAAGTCGCGGCTGCACATTCCCATCCTGTTTGCTCGCGACGTAATTCACGGCCACCGCACCATCTTCCCCGTGCCCCTGGCGCTGGCGGCGAGTTGGGATCCGGCGGCGGCTGAGACGGCGGCGCGCTTTGGCGCCTTGGAAGCCCGCGCCGACGGCCTGACATGGGTCTTCTCGCCCATGGTCGATATTGCCCGCGACCCGCGCTGGGGACGCATCGCCGAATCGGCCGGCGAAGACCCATACCTGGGCTCTGCGATGGCCCGCGCCTGGGTGAAGGGCTACCAGCAGGGCGATCTCTCCAAACCCGATTCGGTGGCCGTCAGCGTGAAGCACTTTGCCGCCTACGGCGCGCCCGTCGCGGGGCGCGACTACAACGCCGTGGATATGAGCGAGATCCTGCTGCGCCAGGTGTATCTGGAGCCTTATCGCGCCGCGGTCGAGGCCGGCGCGGCCACACTGATGAGCTCCTTCAACACCATCAATGGTGTTCCGGCCAGCGCCAATCCCTTGATCCTCACGCAGATTCTGCGCAAGGAGTGGGGATTCGACGGCCTCGTCGTCAGCGACTGGCAGGCCATCAACGAGCTGCGCGGCCACTCCATCGGTGCCGACGACTCGACTGTGGCCCGCAAAGCTCTCATCGCCGGCGTGGATATGGATATGGTGGGCGGCCTCTACGGAACCGTCATTGCCCCACAAGTACGCGACGGCAAGATTCCCGAAAGCGTGGTCGACGAGGCGGTGCGCCGCATTCTTCGCGTCAAGTTCGCCCTTGGACTCTTCGACCATCCGTATACCGAGGTTGGTCCGGCCTACACCGCCTCAGCCGAGGCCCGCGCCACCGCCCGTAAGGTAGCCGCCGAGACCTTCGTGCTGTTGAAGAACGACCCGGTCGAAGGCGTGGGAGGCCTGCTGCCGTTGACCGCGAAGGCCAGGAAAGTGGCGCTGATCGGCCCCATGGCCGATAACCAGCCCGAGATGCTGGGCGCATGGAATGTTACCGGCAACCCAAAGGATGTGGTCACGCTCAGGGCCGCCCTCGCCGAGCGCCTGGGCGACAAGCTGCTTTATGCCCAGGGCTGCGATCTGGTCTCAGGCCAAGACGCAAACGTGCTCAAACGGATGAATTTCAACGGGTCGGCGGCGTTTGACGCGAATTACATGCCCGTACCCGACGACGCCAAGACCATCTCGGAGGCGGTGAAGACAGCCAAGCAGGCCGATGTTGCGATCCTGGCACTGGGCGAGCCAACTGGCTGGATGGAAGGCGAGGCAGCGAGCCGCGCGACACTGGGCTTTACCGGTGCGCAGGAACAACTGCTGGAGGCCGTTGCGGCCACCGGAAAGCCGGTGATTCTGGTAGTGCTGGCCGGCCGTCCGCTGGAGCTGAAGTGGGCCGCCGCGCACGTGCCGGCGATTCTCGAAGCGTGGAGTCCCGGCATCGAGGCCGGTCACGCCGTCGCCGATGTCCTCTTTGGCGAAGTCAACCCCTCAGGCAAGCTGCCCGCCAGCCTGCCCCGCGCCGTGGGCCAGGAGCCCCTTTACTATGCTCAGCTTCCGACCGGTAGGCCGGCCCACGGAGACCTGGGCCACATGCCGTTAAATGGAGACGAGAAGTACATGTCGCGGTATGTGGATGAGGAGAATTCGGCGCTCTACCCATTTGGATGGGGGCTGAGTTATACGCGGTTCAGCTATGAGAAACCGGCGATCAGCCGCGCCGAGGTTCCGGTCAATGAGATTCTAAGCTCCGGGCACAGGCCGGTTGTGACGGTTGCGGTGGGGGTTAAGAACACTGGGAGTGTGGCCGGAACCGAGGTGGTTCAGCTCTATATCCGGAACACGGCGGCAAGCGTCAGCCAGCCGGTCAGGGAGCTGAAGGGCTTTGCGCGGGTCGCGCTGGCGCCGGGCGAGACCAAACAGGTTGAGTTTCCCCTGGGATTCGACGAGTTAAGCTTTTATAACGCGGAGATAAAGCGGACAGTAGAACCAACGACCTACACCATCTGGGTGGGCGGAAGCTCGCTGGCTACGGCGGAAACTAGTTTGACGGTGG
>CAWCWQ010000267.1:0-45359 GCA_963799145.1 uncultured Acidobacteriaceae bacterium
TGCCCTGCGCAGCGCGTCCTCGCTGACGATCTTGCTCATGCCAAGAAGCTGCGGACTGACGCCGTCGCCGCGCAGTCCGGTGATATGCGCATAGCGATGATGACCGGCAAGAATCGATAGGAACCAGGTGCCCAGGATGTCCCGCTTCTGAGAGGCGTTGCCGCTGCTGTAGGTCAGCGGGCAGCTCGCCACCCAGGACTCGTAGACCCCAGCGGTAGCCAGAAACTCGGCGAAGAAGGCCAATTGAGCGTTGGGCGTGGCGCTGGCTTGGTAATCCCAGCGAATATGGATACGGCCCCCTGGCGTCTCGACTGAAAATGACTCCAACTCGGAACGATAGACAGAAATCTCTGCCTTCGGCGACTCACCCATCGGGTGACACCCCCATGATTAGAAAAGCCGCTACCAGTCTATCGTTTCAGACGATTCCGGCGATTCAACTGCCGTTTCTAGGATCAATGGTTTGCGGTTTGCCATAGAGCTTTGCCTCCCTCTTGTTGGTTTTGCGAAAGCTGATGACGCGGATTCCGTCCGGTTTGGGGATGTCGCAGAGCAGGTGCAATCGTCTGTCCAGCTACCCCACGGCAACCCGTCTCATTTCGTTATTGCGGGAATAATCCGCGATCAATGCGGTCTCGAAATCGAAATCCGCAACCCGCTCGAAAGAGAGTCCGCGCTCGCGGACGTTGCGCTCATTCTTGGCGGGATCGTACGTGATTCCCATAGGCTTATTGTATATACTATTTGACTGAAGTCAAGCGCGATTGAACGGGAGAGCCGCGATCAACGCAGAATGAACAAGAACCGATTGGGATTCGAGGTTTCCTAGCATTCGCTCGAAAAACGCGAAGGATGGGGCACCCCGCTTTGGGCTGCCGGGGGGGCAGATATCGCCCGGAGCGGGGGATGAGACCTTTGGAGCCCGGATTTGGGTCGGAGGGCTCTAACGGACCCTGGGGCACTAGCCTATGCGGCCTTGTTGAATGGCGCGATGTTCGGGATTCTCTTTCTCCGTGCCTGCGCAAATTCATACGACGATTGCATATCGAACCAGAAGCTGGGATGCGTTCCCAGCGCTGCCGACAGGCGCAGCGACATCTCCGCGGAGATGCCTGCGCGGCAATTGAGAATCTTGGAAAGAGTCACGCGCGAAACATGAAGATGCTTCGCCACGTGGGTAATGTTCATCCCTTCCAGGTATTCTTGAAGCACCTGGCCGGGGTGCGCCGGATTGTGCATCTCCGTGGGCATATCGCCTCCTTAGTGGTAATCCCGATAATCAAGCAGAATCGCATCTTCGCCGTCAAAGGCGAAGGTCAAACGATAGTTGCCGCTTACCCGAATCGACCAATGCCGCTCGCTGCCTTGCAGCCGATGCAATCCCCACGATAGAGGAGTTGCCATATCGGACGGCGCCTTTGCCTCGTTGAGCGCGGTCAATTGTATTCTCAACTTGCTGGCATGATGAGGTTGAATTCCGGCCTTGCTGTCGGTCTTGTAGAAGTGCTCAAGTCCGGCATGGCGGAATGACTTGATCATATTATTAAGTATAACGCTACAGTTTACGCATGTCAAACCCTTGCGGCGACTCCCAGGCCGAAAACCGGAACCCGGGAGACTGCGCTAAAACTCGCAACAAATTACGCCAGCCGGTGAGCGCCGTCCGAGGGGTGGCAGATGTGGATTTCCGGCACGATCCCGGTCCTAGCGGCGTAACGCTTGCCCAGCTCCTCGGCGGATGCCGGTTGCGCCAGGCTCCGCCCCCGGAACCGGGGTTGCGCTATCTCCCTGCGCCGACGCGGCTTTCCGCCTCCATCAGGTTGCTCAGAATATCGTTGATACGGGTCAGATGGCCTTCGCCCTGTGCGCGCAGCCAATCGAGTACTTGCGGGTCGAGACGGACGCTTACCGCTACCTTGCGCCGGGCCTTGCGCGGGCGCACCAGCTTGGCAAGCTGTTCTTCGGTCAGCCGAGGAATGTCCTCGTATTCCTTTTCGGGTAAATCGAGTCCAGCAGCCCGCGCCTCGCTTGCGCGCCGAATCGCCTGCTTTTCGGCATCAGTCCAATGCCTGCTCCTGATATCTGCGGTACTCATGCTTTTCGGCCCGGCGGGCTGAGATGATGCGGATGATCTCCTCACCATGCCTGTCCTCCCTCTATACATGCGCCACCAGCAGCACCGCGGCAATTCCCGGTTCGACGGAGACGGCGCCGATTGCGTGCCAGCGCTCTTCTCCGGTCTCATCCACGCGGTCCAGGCCGATCAGGCGGTGCTCATCCTGAAAGACCAACGCGGCCAGCTCGAATGAGATGCCTCCATGCTTGCGCTGGTTCTGCCGATTCTTCCGCCCATCCCATTCGTAGCGCATGGCGTATATACGTATTGTACTACAGCACTTCGCAAAGTTGCGATTCAATTGAAAAATCGGCCGGTGGTTTACGTCCCCAAGGCGGAAGATCGATCAGAAAAAAATGCCCCAAGCCTCGACATTTGAGACTTGGGGCACCACGAGCCCTCTGCGAGCGAATAGGCCGCACCGCAGGTGCTTACGAGATCCGATGAGCTCCGTCCGAGGCGTGGCAGATGTGAATCTCGGGAGTGATGCCGGTCTTGGCGGCATAGCGCTTGCCCAGTTCGGCGGCGAATGCCTTGGCCTGGCTCTGTTCCACCAGGTTGACTGTGCAGCCGCCAAAGCCGCCGCCGGTGAGCCGCGCGCCGATCAGTCCCGGCAACTCGTTGGCCAGCTCGACCATCAGGTCGGCCTCCGCGCAACTGCCCTCGAAGTCCTTGCTGTAGCTGATGTGCGCCTCGGCCATCAGGCGGCCAACTTCAGCCATATCGCCCTTGAGCAAAGCCTCCGACGCGGCCACCGTGCGCAGGTCTTCCGTGATAACGTGCTTGGCGCGCAGGTAAGACTTCGGCTCCATCTCGTGGCCCCACTTCGCCAGATCGTCCAGCGTCGCGTCCCGCAGGAAGGGCACGCCGCCGCGATGTCCGTTGATGACGGCGCAGGCGGCTTCCGATTCACGCCGGCGCGTGGGATAGTCGCCGCCGGCGATCGAGTGCTTGACCATAGTATTGGCAATCACCAGCGCCACGTTGGCGGGGATCGGCGCCAGGCGGTAGCTCAAGTCGCGGCAATCGAGCAGCAGGGCGTGGTTCTCCTTGCCGTTGGCGGAGATGAACTGATCCATGATGCCGCAGTTGGCGCCCACAAACTCGTTCTCCACGCGCTGGCAGAGCCGCGCCAGAACGGGCCCAGGGTAGCTGGCGCCAATCAGCGACAATACGGCCAGCGCCGTAACCACTTCGAGAGCCGCCGAACTCGACAGTCCCGAACCGAGCGGCACGTCGCCCCACAGGCTCAGGCTGAAGCCGGGAATGGTGTGGCCTTCGCCTCTCAGGATGGAAACGACGCCCATCGGGTAGTCGCTCCAGTGCTTGGTGGCCACGGGCTTGGCGGCGGCGTCGAAGGTCTTCTCTTCCGAGTAATTCTCGGCCCAGATGACGATCTTGCCGTCGGAGCGCGGCGAGATGGCCGCGAGGGTGGCGAAGTTGATGGCCACGGGCATCACAAAGCCCTCGGCATAGTCGGTGTGCTCGCCGATAAGGTTTACGCGGCCGGGCGCAACAAAGATCGCCGGCTCCGCCTGGAAGCGGGCAAGGTGCATCGTGCGAAGAATTGCAGGATCATGCATGTCGGTTCACCCTTAGATGGATTCAATCTCAACAACCATGGGCCAGGAGAAGGACTCGCCTGGAGCCAGTTCGAGCGACCACGGGCCGGTCTTCGCCAGCGAGTCCACGGGGGCCGTGGACGGTTCCAGCGCAAAACACGCCTGCTTGGTTCCCGGACGGTCCGGCCAGCCGCCGTGGCAGATCCAGATTCCCAGGTACGGCGTGGCCGCGGCATCGAAGCTCACCTTGATGCGCACGCCCGCCTTGGGCCGCTCCAGCACGCACCAGTTTTCCGCCGCCGCGAGCGGGCCGGCAAACAGCTTGTCGCCGATGCCCGTCTCCGGCCCCAGCGCCACGCTCAAGTCGGTCGTGCCGCCACTTGCCAGCGTGGCCAACGGCCAGTTCACCTTGGCGCCGCCCTTGCCCAGCCTGCCGCCGCCGGAACCCTCCAGCAGCAGCGAAGTGATCGACCCCGGAAGCGTCACGCGGTCTCCCGCCTCCGACGCGTACGAGGTATGAGCGCACCAGGACCACGGCGCCGTGAAGCTGCCTGTGTTGGTCACCTTGTAACCGACGCTCAACTTCCAGCCCTTGGCCGTCTCGGTCAGCGTCACCGCCCGCTCCAGCGCCAGCGGAAGCGAGAAGCACTCTCCGCGAAAGGTTGCCGAGGTGGCGCTCGCCGCAATCTGCTGCCATTCCACCCGCCACAGATCTCCATGATCGGGAACCGACGCCGGGCCCGCCGCGGTCTCCACGGTGCAATCGGCAACCGAGGGCAGGCACTCGTCCCAGCCGCTGGCGTCGCCCTCTTCGAAGCGCATGGTCCGGGTGCGCGGCCCATACGGCGCAAGAGGAACTTGCAGCAATTCATGATCGCCAACACGAATCGAGGCGATCTTGCCTCCCAGGCGGGGAAGGAAAATCACCAAACAACCCCCTGCCTGAATGAGAACGTTTTCCTCTCCAGATCCAGCTACACTCGACTCTGCCATCGTCCCTATCCTCCTATTACTTCCGTACAGGCTGCCGTCAGCCGCTCCCATATCCTGTCCAGCCATGCTTCGTGTTCGGGCTTCATCAGCACCGAGCGCAGGCAGGTAACCGTTCCGGCTTCAGCTCCGCCGCTTTCAGAGTTTCCAGATTGAAACACCGCCGACGGGCAAAACCATCCCAGCGGCAATTCTACAAGAGCCAGATGCAAATCTCGCGCTGCGCAGGCCATAAAAACTCTTTGCGCCAACTCCGAGGCCCGCTGCGGCGTCTCCGCATTCAGTTTCCACACCACAATATCCAGCTCCGGAGCCCCGGCGGCCAGCGCCTGAAAGCGCCCGCTTTTGTCCTGGCGCAAGCGCCGGTCCAGTTCCAAAGCCGCCGCCCGGCCGCGAGCCAGCCCACGCGCAAACTCGCCTCCTGGGACCAGCGGCAAAAGCTGCTGCGTGGCCCATAGCGCCACCGCCGAGGCTCCGGCCCGCGAGCACTCCAGGCTGATCTCCCCCAGGTGCAACTGCTTTGAAGTGAAGTAAGTATACGGCGAATCGTGCTTGTAGAAGCGCCCCACCGCCGGGTCGCGAAACAGGACGCAGCCGCACCCGTAAGGTTGCAACCCATGCTTGTGCGGATCGATCACGATCGAGTCGGCCTCGCCCATGGCCGCAAAAGCCCGCCGCGCCGGCTCCTCCAGCGCCTCCGGAATCAGCCGGAAATAGCCGCCGTAAGCCGCATCCACGTGCACCCTGAAGCCGTAGAGCTCCTTCAGCCGCAGCACCTCATCCAGCGGGTCCACCGCGCCTATGGCCGTTGTACCCAGCGTGACCACCACCGTGCCCACATCGCCGTTGCGCAGTTCCGCCTCAAGAGCATCCATGTTCATGCGGCCGCGGTCGTCCGTGGTAATCTCCGCATACTCCAGCTTCAATACGGCGGAGATGCGCCGGTGGGTATAGTGCGCCTGCTCCGAGCCCACAATCCGCCGCCCCGGCGCCAACTTCCCAGCCACCCAAAGCGCCTCCAGGTTGGCCAGCGTGCCGCTCGATGCCAGATGGCCCAGGAACTCAGTCCAGCCGAAGATTCCTGCGATCGCGGCGACCGCCTCGATCTCCATCTCCGAGCTCGCCCGCCCGCCGTCGCGCGCATGATTGTTGGGATTGATCTTCATGGCCAGCGCATAGGCCGCCCGCGCCACCGGGTGCGGCGGCTTGAGCATCTGCCCGGCATAAAGAGGATGGAAGTATGGGTAGTTGTTCGCCCAGCCGGCGCGCCGCCGCTTCCAGCACCTGGGCCATCGCCCCAATATCGGCCGCGCTCTCCAATGCCGGCGCAAAGTCAGGCAATGAACCGAACTCCGCCTCAAGCGTTTCGGTGGCGTGCGACAAAAGGCCGGGCACTGGATCTTTGAGCATGGCGACCTCTCACAGTATCACAGCCGGACGAGGATAAATAAGCCCACGATTGTCAAGGAGTCTTAGAGAGGATGAATGCCAAACGGGACGGCGAGCAAGAATTCATGCACGGCTTTTTCGAGAGGAATGGTACACTGTCGTCAGCGTTAGAGTCGAACCGGGCGTGAGCAGCAACTCGCCCAATCAAGCAAGATTCTGCCAGTGGTCGCTCCGATTCATCCAGCGCAATTCAATTCAGGAAACACGATCAAATGGAACAAGGTACTGTGAAGTGGTTCAACGACGCGAAGGGCTTCGGCTTTATCTCGCGTCAGAACGGCGAAGATGTTTTTGTGCACTATTCTGCAATCAACTCGAGTGGCTTCAAGAGTCTGCAGGAAGGGCAAGCCGTGCAGTTCAACGTGGTGAAGGGGCCCAAGGGATGGCAGGCTGCCGACGTGCAGCCGGTCTAACCTCCAGCCAGGATTCCGGCAGAGTCTAGTAAACACAAGCGAGGGCTGGGAGCAATCTCAGCCCTCGCTTGTTTTCAGCGGGCCTGTACTGTGCGCCCCGGACCGGCGCTCGTGTCAATCCCATGCCTGATTCCCAGGTGCGCCACCATACGGTCCCTGACCCCTGATCTCTGATCTCTGATCCCTGGAATGTCAAGCCACCTGGCCCAATCCGTCGAGCTTATCGCCACCGTCTTGACCGTGGCCGGCATGGGCTACTTCATGGCCGCCCTATTGGCCGCAGGCATCTTTCTCGCCGGCCGCCGCGCCCCGCTGGAAGCCTTTTCACCGGGGGTGAGCATCCTCAAGTCCCTCAAGGGGCTTGATCCCGGCATGATGGATGCCTTTCGCAGCCACTGCCGCCAGACCTATTCGGGCGACTTGGAACTGCTCTTCGGCGTTTCCTCGCTCGGCGATCCCGCCGCTGCCGCTGTCGAACAGCTCAAGAGAGAGTTTCCAGCCCAATCCATTCAACTCATCCGGTGCCCCACCTGCCTGGGAACCAACGGCAAGGTGAGCACGCTGGTTCAGCTGGAAACCCACGCCCGCTACAACTTCATCCTCATAAACGACTCCGACATTTCGGTTTCCCCGCTTTACCTGGAGCGGATCATGGCCCAGTTCGCTCCTCCGCCCGCGAACTCCGCCGCCGCGCCAGATCGCGGCGGGGCGCGGAAGGAAGTTGGCATGGTGACCGCTCCGTACCGCGGCCGCGCCCATGGCGCTTTGCCCTCGCGGCTTGAGGCGCTGGGCATCGCCACGGACTTCCAGGCCGGCGTGCTGCTCTCCCGGATGATCGAAGGCGGACTTCACTTCGGCCTCGGCTCCACGCTGGCGGTTAGCCGAAAAGCGCTGGAGAAGATCGGCGGCCTCTTGCCGCTGGTGGACCATTTGGCCGACGACTATGAGCTTGGCGCGCGCATTTGCCAGGCCGGTTACCGAGTCGTGCTTTCACCGCAGGTGGTCGAGACCGCCATTCCGGCCTACACCTGGCGCGCCTTCATCGACCACCAGTTGCGCTGGGCTCGCACCGTTCGCGACGCCCGCCCCTGGGGATACGCCGGCCTTCTCTTTACTCACGGCCTCCCGTTGGCCCTGCTCAACGTGCTGGCCAGCGGCCTCAGCCCATTGAGCCTTTGGCTTTTGTGGTTGAGCTTTCTTCTCCGCTTGGCTTTGGCCATGACCGTCGGCGCCGAGGTGCTCGGCGACCGTCAGGTGCTTCCCAATCTTTGGCTGCTGCCCCTGCGCGACCTTGTCGCCATGGGAATCTGGGCGGCGGGATTCGCCGGGAACACCATCGTCTGGCGCGGAGATCGTTTTCTGCTCAAAGGCGGAAGGCTCGCGCCCAAGGCGGACTGACCGGCTCTCCAGTTAGTATCCTCCGGCATTGGGGTACCAGACCGAAGGTCTGGACAATAAGGAAAGGAGCAATCGGGGTTTGCTCCTTGAGAGGGCCGGACGCTCTATGGTTGGAGGCGCCTCACAGTGGCGGCGCTCATGCTCGGCTCGTTTCCAACATTCACAGAATGCCCCAAGGGCGGCATCCTTCTCCTCGGGGTTGCGCTCCCGGTCCCGGCCGCTCTCGCCGGAGCGGCTCAGTCTATACTTCATTCAGAAGGCAGCTCATTGTTCGCTCCCATCCGGTTCATCTGGAATGCAACTCGCGGCCATCGGCTCACGCCCTGGCGGAGCGAGTACTTTCGCTGGCGGGTCGAAACCTACTCCGGCCAGCCCGCGGAGTCTTTAACGTTCGGCAAGATATTGAGCTTTGTCTGGGTCTCGCGCTGGGAGCTCCTGGGCTACCTGGTCTGGATTGGCCGCCTCGACCGCGAGGTGCGCAAGCGGGCCTGAGGCGGGTCGGACCGAAGTAGCGAACCAGATGGGTTTCTGTCGCCCTATGCAAACAAGATCGGGCGCACATGTTGACGCAAACGTTCAAGTTCGGTCGCATTATGCCGGAGCAAAGCATGTCCCCAGACTTTATACGTATCATCGCGGCAGTCCTTCGCCATTTCGAAACCGATGGTCTCATAAGGCCGGCGCAGGTCTCTTCTGAGCGCTTCGGGATCGCTAAGGGCACCAAGGACAAAGACTCTTTCTGCCAGGTCCACTGGAATATTAGCCTTTACTTCTGTAAGCCTTGCTTCCTGTCCGTCGAGGTCGATGAGCAGCACTATAAATCGGTTGGTGTTCTCTCTCATTTGATCGGCATGATCTCCCTCAAAACTGTCCAGGACTTTGTGCCAGCCACCTGCTGAGGGCAGAACCTGCATGCGCCTGGATAAGAGAGAGGGAAACAGCGAGAAGCCGTTTGCCAGTTGGCTATTGGCGTCGTCTTCCGGAAGTACCAAGACGTGTGGCTGGAATCGATTGACACTCATGGGAAAAGGTCGCCACGGACGAGTGATCCCACGAGATCCCCTTTGACTTGAAGTTCTTCGAGCAAACGCACGATTGTGGGCTCAAGGTGGCTGTTCCTATACAGGACGAGCGTATTCTCGCCCGAAAAGCGGCGAATAGCCTCGGGATTGTGCGATGTGGCAATAAACTGACCGCCGGATTGGAATGCTCGACGCAATGCCAGTACAAAGTGTCCAACTTCTTCAAGTGAAAGATAATTGTCCGGTTCATCCCAGAAGCAAAAGAGAGGGCCATAAGTGGAGTTCGCGGAAAGTACCAGTGCGCAAACCACGAAGCACTTTTCGCCATCCGACAAATCCTCAAAAGGAACGCTGATACTTCCTTGCTCGCTCGCGAATTGAAACACCATGCTTCGGGAATCCGCGCCGATCAAGGGGTTGCGGATATCTTTCAGGTCGGGCATGACCTGCCTGAGGTAGTCATCTATCTTGGTGTATGCAGATGGAGCGAAAGCCAGCAGACCCGTAAACCATGCGCCGAGGTCCGTAAGCTGCCGATTCGGACTCAGCGTCTCTTGCTCTGAATCCCCCCGAATCAGACTAGGAACTGGGCGGAGGACGAGCATCTGAGCGAGCCATTGCTTGAAAACAGACAAGGGGTCGTTTGGTGACTGGTGCTGGATAATGGGCAAAGCCACCAAATGCCAGTCGATCACGAAACTGGCGTCCTTATCTTGGCCCCATTTTGCGAGATGCACCTGCGCGACATCGCGGGTATAAACGGGCTTCCCGCCAACCAACAGCTTCTCTTCCTGAATGCGCAGTTCTTTGAACCCGGTTGGAAGCTCAAACGCGACCGTATATCCATAGATTTTTGATTCGAGTTCAACCTCGATTTCAAAACGCATCGGGACATCGGAAAGGCCGCGGGTAAAATCCTTCGGCTTCACTAGTTCTCCAACCCGATTCGTTCCGCGCGCGATTTTCTGCAGAATCTCGAGCGCAAATCCAACAGTCGTCTTGCCTGCTCCGTTCTTCCCGATAAGGAGTGCGGACGGCTTGCCGGAGATGGGCAGATCGAAGTTTTGTAGGCACCGATAGTTGTTGACGTACAGGCGGCGGATCACAGGAATATAATACATGCTGCGCCGGGCGTGTCCACGGCAAATCCTGGACGGTCAAGCAGGGCCGGGCGACCCAGGTCTCTTCCGCCGAGGGAGGTTGAGACTTGGGAGCGGAGCAAGATGTGGCCTGGCCCTAAGCCAAGCCTTCCATTTTCGGCAGAACTTGGCGGATATTGAAAAGCACATAGGGCAACAGCATGAAGTTTCTGGTGGAGCTTGACGCGGAGACTGAAACCCGGCTGAAGGATTTAGCCGACCGTGAGAGCATTTCGCAGGAGCAATACGCAAGTGAGTTCCTGCGGGAAGTTCTGCCGCTCTACGCCCTCCGTTCGGGGAGATTGACTCTGAGCGATCTGGAGAGAATGAGGGAGAGATTGACAGCTGGTTCGGAGCATTTTCTCATCCTTCCAACAGAGGCAAAAGAGCGGGAAAGTTTCTACGAAGACGACCGGATCAAGTATCCATAGACAATGCCGGAGTTCCTCGTCACCCTCTCCGATATCCGCGCCGCCGCCGCACGCATCGCCGGCGTCGCCGTCAGAACGCCGCTCGTTCGAACCCCATTTCCCGGTCTCTCCGGTTACGGCACGAACAAAGAGATCTGGCTCAAGGCCGAGAGCCTTCAACCCATCGGCGCATTCAAGATTCGCGGCGCGGCCAACAAGATTCTTCAGCTTACCCCGGCGGAGATCGCCCGCGGCGTCATCACCTACTCCAGCGGCAACCACGCCCAGGGCGTAGCTTATGCCGCGCGGGAAGTAGGCGCCAAAGCTGTTATCGTCATGCCTTCGAACGCGCCACCGCATCAAGCGCGCCGCCACGCTGGCTCTCGGGGCGGAAGTGGTGGATGTGGGCCTGGCATCGAGTGAGCGCCTCGCTGTGGCCGAGCAGCTTGTCCGCGAGCACGGCTACGTGGTCATCCCGCCTTACGACGACGAGCAAATCATCGCGGGGCAGGCAACTTGCGGCCTTGAGATCGTCGAGGCCCTGCCCGACGTAGACCTGGTGCTGGCCCCGGTCTCCGGCGGCGGCCTGCTCGCGGGTGTCGCCGCGGCCGTCAAACAGCTCCGCCCTCAAATCAAGGTCTTCGGCGTCGAGCCCGAGCTGGCCGGCGACACCGCCGAGAGCTTTCGCACCGGCTCCATCGTCACCTGGCCCGCCGAGCTTGTCAGCCGGACCATCGCCGACGGCCTCCGCACCCAAAGCGTGGGACGCCGCAACTTCGCCCACATCCAGGCCTTCGTCGATGGCATCGTCACCGTCACCGAAGCCGAGATTCGCGCCGCCATGCGCGCCATCGTCGCCACCACGCGCCTTGTTCCCGAGCCCAGCGGAGCCGTGGCTACAGCCGCCCTGCTCTTCCACGGCGATCAGCTTCCACCCTACACCCGCGCAGTTGCCGTTCTAAGCGGCGGCAACGTCGATCCCGCGTTCCTCGCCGAAGTGCTCACTGAAAACGCCCACTAGCGTCGTTCGATTATGATTTTCCCAGCGATGAAAACCCGCTCCTTTGCGCGCTTGAAACTCACCTTCGCCCTGGCCCTCCTCTGTGCCGCCCTGCCCGCCCTGGGCGACAAGAAGCCAACTCCGCTTGAGAAGCCCATGGCCGGCCCGCGCGCCACCGCCCTGCGCATCACCTGGCTCTATATCGCGCCCGACCTCGGCTCGCAGAAGGTGGACCGCGTGCAGATTGGCCGCGAGATGGTGGTGGCCGAGAAAAGCGGCCCCTGGATGCGCGTCTACGCCAACACCGACATCGCAGGAGGTGCGTGAGAAGGACGCCCCCCTCTTCGGCCGCGACGAGACCCCGCCGCCCGTCTCCGGCTGGATCGAGGCCAAGGGCATCGTCGTCGAGACCACCGCCAACGGCGACCAGATCCTGATGGGCGAGGCGGCCAACCAGGAGTCGCTGGCCAGCGACCCGCGCGGCCCGGCCAACGCCGCCCAGAGCGCCCGCCTGCTCTATCGCCGCCTGGTGGAGATGTTCCCCAACTCGCCGCTCGTGCCCGAAGCCGCCTGGCGCGCCGCCGACATTCTCTGGCAGTTGCAGAAGGCCGACGCCTCCACCCGCCCATCGGCCAAGGAGAAGGATCCCTACCTCCGCGATCAGATGGACGAGGACGAACTCAAGAAGGTCATCAAGCTCTATCCCCACACCCGCCAGGCCGCGCTCGCCGCCTTTGAGCTGATCGACAACAAGCTCTGCGGCGACTGGCAGGGCCAGCCCAAATGCCCTGAGAAGGAATCCGAGATTTACGAGAAGTACGCCGCCGAGTATCCCGACGGGCCCCGCACCGCGCAGGCGCTCTACCAGGCCGTCTATCGCCAGGCCGTCCTCACCGACATGTTTGCCGCCGACGGAAGCGACAAGAAGGCCGGAGATGCCCACAGCCACGCCCAGGAACTGGCCGCAAGGCTCAAGGACCACTTTGCTCAATCCGATTTCGCTTGGCGGGCAGGGGCTCTGGTGTACAAATTGGATGAAGGCGTTCCTGTTTACGGCATCGACCGGGAGTGAGCGGCGCGTGCTCCTGAGAGCTCTGCGCCGTCTTGCGCCAAATTGCACGCTGGAGGCTTCTTGAACCCCTATATTCAGTCCGTTTTATTGGGCATCGTGGAAGGCTTGACCGAGTTTCTGCCCGTCAGCTCGACGGCGCACCTGCGCATTGCCGAAGCGCTGATGAAGATTCCGCTGGACGACGCGTACTGGAAGATGTACACCATCGTCATTCAGTTGGGCGCCATTCTGGCCCTGCTGCTGCTCTTCCTGGGCCGCATCGTCGACTTCCTCCGCACCTTTCCCAAGGGCGAAAACGGCGACCGCACCTGGCTGAACCACCCCATCTCGCTCACCCTCATCGCCTTTGCCTGTCACTTCGGTGCCCGCCCTGCTGCTGCACAAGTGGAGCGAGAAGAACCTGGGCAGCCTCACAGTGATGGCTCTGGCCCTGCTCATCGGCGGCATCGTCATGTGGATCATCGATTCCTGGAGCACCCGCTACGAGGCCAACACTCTCGACGTGGAAGAGATGAGCCTGCGGCCAGGCCATCTGGATCGGCCTCTGCCAGACGCTTTCGGCCATCTTTCCCGGAACCTCGCGCTCCATGTCCACCATCGCCGCCGGGCAGATGGTCGGGCTCGACCGTCCCGCCGCCCTCGAGTTCAGCTTCCTGCTCTCCATTCCCACCATGATCGCCGCCACCTGCTGGGATCTGGCCAAGGAGCTTCATCCCAGCAAGGCAGCAGAGGCAGCCGGAGTGGCCGCCGCCCACGTCGTCATGAACTCCGAGCGCTGGATTGTCCTCGTCATCGGCTTGGTGGTCTCCTTCATCGTGGCCCTCGGCGTCGTCGAGTGGTTTCTCTTCTGGGTGCGCAAGCACGGCTTTGTCATGTTCGCGGTCTACCGCATCCTGCTCGGCGCGGCGCTGCTGCTCTTCGGCGCGAGGTTCATCGGGAGCTAAATTGCGCTGGAGTTCATTCTCCCGAGCCACTTGCAAACTTTCATAGGAATCGCAAGAAGCGTCAGGGCACGACTTCAGTCGTGCCGCAAGATCAGCAAAAAATTGTAGGGCTTTAGCCCCTGCGTCTTTTATTTTCATCTATTTGCAATTACGCAGCGGCTAAAGCCGGAAACAAAATGGGGCCGTTGGTGGCACGACTGAAGTCATGCCCTGACACATATCGCCGCCTGAAAGTAATTTTGCAAGTGGCTCTCCCGGCAAGGATATTCAAGGAGATTCGCGCTGATGCATTACGCGCTGAGACGTACTTCGGCTGTTCGCTGAGCCGTATACTCAATCTCGCGCATGATTCGCATTCTTGGAACGATCTTTGCGGGCCTTCTGGGGCTGGCCTTCGGCAGCTTTCTGAACGTTTGCCTGAGCCGCTGGCCCCAGGGCGAGAGCATCGTTACGCCCCGCTCGCATTGCCGCAGGTGCAATCGCACGCTAGCTTGGTGGGAGAACATCCCGCTGATAAGCTGGCTGGCTTTACGCGGCCGCTGCCGCACCTGCCACGCGTGGATCGGCTGGCGCTATCCGCTGGTGGAGTTTGCGGTCGGGGCGCTGTGGGCTTTCACCGTTTGGCATTGGATTCCAGGATTCCAGGAAAAAGGTGATCCGGCCGTAATTATTCTCTACTATTCCGTGGACATGGTCGGAACAATGTTCTTCTCCTGGCTGCTGGTAGCGCTGGCAGCGCTTGATGCAGAGTGCTACTGGCTTCCGAATTGGATCACTCTTCCCGGCATCGGCCTCGGGCTTCTCCTCGTGATCGCCAAGTCGGCCCTAAATACAGTGTCCCCGTTTCATGACTTCGTATACGGAAGCGAGCTCAAGATGATTGCGGTCGAGGCTGGACGGGCGGTGCTCGACTGTTTAACAGCCATCCTCGCCGCCGCCGGACTCATCCTGCTCATCCGCTGGCTCTACTGGTTAATCCGCCGCCGCGAGGGAATCGGCCTGGGCGACGCCAAGCTGATGGCCCTGCTGGCCGCCTGGCTCGGCCTTCCTGGCGCTCTCCTCGCGTTCGGCCTTGGAGTTGTGCTCGGAGCGCTGGTCGCCGTCGTTCTGCTGGCAATCCCCGCTGCGCGAACTGGCACAAGCAGTTGGGCGCTCAAGAAGCTTCCCTTGGGCACATTCCTCTGCGTCGGAGGAATCGTCAGCAGCCTCTGGGGGCAGCAAATCATCGCTGCATATCTCGGCTGGGCAGGCTTCTAGAGGCTGTTTCATAAACCCGCCATGTGTCAGGGCACGACTTTAGTCGTGCCGAAGACGGCAATAGACATGAGGGCTTTAGCCCCTGAGGAGATGCTACAGACATCTGTAAGTCAATTTGTGAAACAAGTTCCAGAAAACCCTCGCGGATCGACTATTGCCGCCGGGTGCCCCACCTGGGCGCCCGCTGGGCACCGCGTCTTTGTTGTTGCGGCCAGGGTGGGATGGCGCATCTACTTTGCCGCCTCCGGCGCAGCCTGGACCGTCGCAGCGCTCTTGGCATTCGCAATCTGGGGGTCAGCCAGCGCCTTCCGCGCCTCCTTGCCGTGCGGCCCCTCGGGATCGTAATCCAGCAGCTTCAGGTAGTGCGTCCGCGCAGCGGCAAAGTCGCCCAGGTGCCGCTCAGTCTCGGCCAATCCCCAGTAGACCTCCGGGTTATCCGGATCGAGAACCATCGCCGACTCAAAGCGCGACCGCGCCGCTCTCCAGTTCTTGATCTGTAGGTAGTACTTCCCAACGTCGATGTCGCTTGCGGCCGTCTCCTGGTGCGCCGGTTCCTTCACTGGGCGCCTCCCCTTCCTGTCCGGCTGATCGTCGTCCGGCTTAGGCAGCAGCTTGTCGAGGCCCGCCAGGCTGGAACTTGAGTCGGAAGCCTGCCCCGCGTCGCTGGATGGCGCCGCGTCGTCCGGGCTGCGAACCGGGTCCAGATCGTCGCCCGGCAGCGCCACGCGCCCATAATCCTCGCTGCCATTGGCCCCTTCCGGCAGCGTCGGCGTCTCCCTGGTAGGCATCACCGGCACCGTGCTCGTATCCTCGGGGAAGGGATTGGTCCCGGTCTGCGAACCGGCTCCCGGCTGCGGCGCGCCAGCCGGCTTCTGTTCATTGGCAGCCGGCTTGCTCTGGCCAGTAGCGGAGCCAGCTCCAGCCGCATTCCCGCCCGCCGGACTCTGCGCATGAGCTCCTGCCCCCCCAGCCGCCGCAAAGCAGCTCAGGCAGCCCGCCATAATGACCGCAAGCGCAAAATCCCATCTCATTTTCGTTTCCGCCGCCCCTTCAATGGTACGATTCGGTCCATACGGACAAATCCCCGCCAAAGGAAAGCATCGCACACTCGCATGGGACTCACCATCCGCCCCTCCGCCATCCACGCCACCGGATGCTTCACCACCACTCCCATCCGCAAGGGTGCCCGCGTTGCCGAGTATACAGGCCCGCGCATCAACAAGGAGGAGGCCGACGCCCGCTACGAGAATTCGACCGTCACCTATCTCTTTGGACTCGGCGACGGTTCCATCGTCATCGACGGCGAGGGCCCGGCCAAGTACATCAACCACAGTTGCGACCCCAACTGTGAGAGCAGCGAGGTGCGCGGGCGCGTCTGGATCAAGGCCCTCAGGAAGATATCAGCCGGCGAAGAGCTCACCTACGACTACTGCCTCTATGACGGCGGCGAAGACGAAGCCTTCTGCAACTGCGGCGCCGAGAGGTGCCGCGGCACCATGTACTCCAAAGAAGAGATCCGCCGCCGCAAAGCCGCTCAGCGTGCAGCCGCGAAAGCCGCAACCAAGCCGGCTCCTACCAAGCGCTCACGGAGCCAGAAGCCCTCAAGCGCCGATCCCTCCTAGGCCACAGCCTCGCTCGCCTTCCGCTCCGCCCCCAGCCAGGCGTACAGGGCAACCCCGGCGAAGCAGGCAACCGGAACCAGGTAAGCCGCTTGCAGCCCGCTCGCATCCGCCAGAATGCCCATCAGCTTGGTCAGCACCGCTCCGCCCAGAATCGCCATCACCAGCAGCGATCCGGCTGTCTTGGTCTTTTCGCCCATCCCCTTCAACCCCAAGGCAAAGATGGTGGGGAACATGATCGACATGAAAAGGCTGGTGGTCAGCAGGCAGCACGCGCCCAGACAGTTCGCCTGCGTCACCGCCACCAGGCCAAGAAGCACATTCACCACGGCATAGACGCCCAGCATCGTCCGTGCCTTGAAGTGCTGCATCAGCCAGGCCGAGCTGAAACGCCCGATTGCAAACGCCCCCAATGTGCCCGTCAGCATATAGCCCGCTGCTTTGTCGCCGACTCCTGTGGCCGACTCCACATAGGGGATGAAGTAGCTCCACGTGCCCACTTGCGCACCGACATAAAGAAACTGTGCAAGCACGGCAAGAACAAAGTGGGGCTGGAACAGCTTGACCGGCGCGGCCTTGACCGCCGGATTGTGCGAATCGTGTTCACCGCCCAGAACCGGGAACTTGGTCAGCATCACCATGACGGCCCAGGCGAAGGCGACCGCTCCCAGCACCAGATACGGCGCAACCACCCGCAGCAACTCGGTATGGAGATAGGCTTGGTAAGTCCCTTGCGCCTCCATCGCGGCCGTCTGCGCATCGGTCAGCTTGACGCCGGAAAAGATGAACACCGTCCCGATCAGCCCCGCTGTGATCGACCCCAGCGGATTGAATGCCTGCGAGAAGTTCAGCCGACGCTCGCTCGACCCTGACGGTCCCAACTGCGCTATGAACGGATTCGACGCCGTCTCCAGAAACGACAGCCCGCTCGCGATCACAAACTGCGCCGCAAGAAAAAAGGCGTACAGCCCGGCCTGCGCCGCCGGGTAGAACATCCAGCACCCGGTTCCCAGCAACACAAGACCAGTCACGATCCCTGTCTTGTAGCCGAATCGCCGCATCAACTGCCCGGCCGGTATGGCCAGCAGAAAATATCCCAGGTAAAACCAGATCTGCACCCCGGCGGCGCTCGACCGGTTGATGTTGAACGACTTCATGAATTGCCGGATGAGAATGTCGTTCAGGTTGTTGGGGATGGCCCACAAAAAGAACAGAGCAGTCACCACCAGAAAGGGCAAAAGCCTCCCCGCCGGAATCAGCGGAGCCTCGATCCCTTCATTCGTCGGCAGCTCGCGTTCAGGCCCGCCCGTTCCCATCGATCCAGTAGAGATGCTCAAGACGTGTTTACCCCCGATATGCTTTGGCCGCCTTGCGCCCGCATGCCTTGCGGCAAAAGGCGGCTCTCTTCCGTCGCAGTTACCTTAATCGTTGACTGGCACCATCCTTTCTATCCAATCTGTATGCCCGCTGGCAAATCGCCGATGTCTGCCGCTCCGAATCGGCCGGTATCGTCTCGCCCTCCTCAGAACGTTCCATGGCCAACCCGCGGCGGCAAACTCAAGAATGTGCTAGACTAGACTTAGTCTAGTCAAGGAGGCCCCCGTGCCGACCGCAACTTCACCCGTGCAGATCGTCAATATCTACCAGGCCAAGACCCAGCTCTCCAAGCTCGTCGATCTGGCCTCTTCCGGTACCGACGTGGTGATCGCGCGCGCGGGCAAGCCAATCGCGCGCCTGACCAGCCTGAAGAAAGAGAAACGGATCATCAATTTTGGGGCACTCAAGGGTAAGGGCTGGATTGCCGATGACTTCGATGCGCCCCTCCCTGATGAACTTCTAGCGCAGTTTGAAGGGCGATAATGCGTCTCTTGCTGGATACGCAAATATTCTGCTGGTCATTTTATGAACCTGAACGGCTTTCGCGCGGAGCTTTCGAGGCGATGCGCGGCGCAGAGAAGGTGTTTGTCTCTTCAGCTTCTATCTGGGAGATTGCGATCAAGGTCCGGCTGGGTAAGATGAACGCCGATCCATACGAACTCTTCGAGCAGATTGAGGCGAACGGCTTCCAGGAATTGCCCGTCTGGTCGAAACATGCTCTGCTCGTTGCCGAAATGCCGATGCATCATGGCGACCCGTTTGACCGCCTCCTTGTCGCTCAAGCCATCAGTGAGCCATTGCATCTGCTCACGGCCGACGCACAACTTAAGCAGTATAGCGAGTTGGTAATCCTCGCATAGCTCTATTGGACGGCGGATACCCTGGGTGCCCCAGGTTTCGCCTTTGAGGCCTGGCAGACCACAGGAACTCTTCGAGCAGACGGCGGCGAACGGCCTCCACGTCCGCGACCCTATGAATCTCTATCGTCTCCGTGCTCCATCCATTCGCTTTTTCTCTGCGTATGGGTAGGAAGGCACAACCCTCAATGAACGAAATCGGGCGGTCGTAGACCTGGTGTCCACCCTCCATTCTGGGTGCCCCAGGCGCTCGCATTTGGGGACCTGGGATAGCACGGAATCGTCAAGACGCGGCAATAGATGGTAACTTCCGGGGCGCCAGCCACTCGGCCGGAACGATGTAGATCCTTTGCGATAGCATTCTGAGGTCGAGCAATGGTGAACTTCTACCTGTCTTTCTGGAATGCGGAAGAATCCATCCGGAGGCGCAAACTGCGGTCGTGGAAGTCCCTGCCTTGGAGCCCCAAGCTGTTGCCGAAGTGCCGAGCGTCTAGGCGGCCTTTGCGCCCCGCTGTCGAGGGCTCCGCCGGCCAGTCGTCGTTGCGGATAAGTTTTCGCATTTGTAGAACGAAATATGGCGTTCGCGCGGGGCGGCCTGCGTCAGTCGCAGTATTCGAGGTCAAGGCGGCCGATGAGTTCGTGGCGGCGGAGAATGCCTTTCAGCCGATGGACGCGCCCCTCAGGAGGTCGCGAAGGGTGGGGTAGTCCACAATGGATTGTCCTATCTTGAGTTTCTTCCGGTTGTCACCGAATTCGATTTCGATCCAATAGGTCGTGTTACCCCGATATGTTCGGGATTTCTGCGTGAGCAGGCGGATATCGCTCCAGGCGGCATGTTGCCACTGTAAATCGCCGCGGCCGCGTGCGTAGGCGATACCGGCAGGACCGGCGCGGACGGTCAGGAGGAATTTGCGTGTGAGGCAGGCGGCGAGAAGGGCGGCGCCCGCGGCGCTTGCGAGGATAACGTACGCAACCGTCGCGATAGTTGAACTCATAAATCCATCGAGTATGGAGAATCCGGCCATCATGCTTGCCACGAACGAGCCAATGCCGAGCACAACCAGCGAAACGGCCCACTCCGCGACGGGGCTTGGATAGAACGTTTGACCTGATTCGGCGCCCTGGGGCGGGAACTCCGAAATGCGCGAGCGTTTTTCGCCTCTCAATAAGAATGTCCAGCAGATCGTGTGGAGTAGTATGCCGAAGGGCAGGCAGGCCGATAGAGCGAAGACGAAGCGCGCCTGCGAAAGCAAGAACGTGCTTTGGTAAGTGGTCACCTCGCGAATGACGTACCGACCCGAACTGTCTTTCTGATAAGCGCCGGAGCGAAATGAGGTGGTTTTCCCTTCGAGGCCCGGAATCTCTGGGAAGTCGAGGTAAATGGAGCCTCGGGAACCGTTGGCGGAACTGGACGAAGTATCCCACCGAAGTTGAATAGTCATGGCAGCCCCCGGGGCGGTGATGGTGCTGCGGTTCTCTGTCCAGGACACGCTCCTGGGCATAACTTCGACTTTGGCTGCAATCACGCGCGGAGGGCCTTCTGAATGAAATCCAATGTGGGTTTGCAGAAACTGTGCCATGCTGGGGTTGATCTTGTAGGTATGACTGCTATCGGCATCGACGGTAAACTCGAATGGCAAGGTTTCGTCCACGGCCTTGCCGCTAAGGACTTGGGAGCGGGTCGCGAATTTGAGCGAAGCGGCGGCAAACGTGATAAGAACCACGGCGATGGCAAGAGTCGTGAGGTATTTGGGAGTCATCGGTGGTTGAAATCGTAACACAGCCGGGCTTCTTGCCGATGCGAAGAAGCCAAGAAGACGCATGAACGGATTTTCACCCGATCGCCGAACGCTGCGGCTTCCCTTTCCGCCGGGACTTCGCAGTGCCGGGTTTTCGAAAAGCAGGTTGCGGCGAGAGCGGAGGACGAGGGCAAACAGCAAAGGTAGGAGACAGAGAGGACAAACCAAGTGACCGGTCATGCATCGAATCAAGGGTTGTTGAGCGTTCTCGCCATCTGCTTGATTTTGATGCAGATCGCCATTCTTGCGAGTCACGGCCTTCAACTTAGCAATCCTGTTCCTCGATCAGGCGGTCGTCTCGCTGGAGCGGCTGGGCGCGGCAGCCCCGCGGCAGGCGCCTCTGCGCTGCCTTCCGGCAGGGGTTCAGTGGCTGCGCGACATCAGCTGGTCAAGTTGGTGGCCGTGGCCGCCTGCCGATGACCCACTTCGCCATCCGGGGCCAGATGCACGAGGCCGCCCTGTAGGCCCAAGAATGCCCCGGCCGGCTCTCGTTCCTGCGCGCTGTACGCGTCGTCCGCCGCTGGATAGCCGCCTGGAACGTCATTCCCCTTGGCAGAAAACGGCATTTCACGATGCTGTATTGGAGGATATCCTGGCCGAGCGAGTTGTCTCCAGCTGCAAGCGCGGGAATCCCCGCGCAGTGAAGTGCAAGAGGAGCAGATTCCCCATCCGGCAGTCGAGCGCCAAACCGATGCCGAAGCTCGACATCGAAAAAGCCATCAAGGCAATTAAGCAAACAGTGAAGCCCACATTCGTCTTACTGAGCTCGTGGCGCGGCACCCGGCCCAGAGGGTTCCCCGGTACACGGACGCGCCCCACAAAACCAAGAGCCTAATTTACCGAAAAACAAGAGAAGACATCCGAGCCTGTGCTGCCCATCCTAGCGGGTTACCCGGCTTTCAGGGGACGAAATAGGGCTTGCGACAGGATTCCATGCACTGCCTTCGTTGAACCTCGGGAAGACTGCACTCACCCGAACATTGATGCGATCCGTACTTTCCGTCTACGGATTGGAGCCATCTGACGATGTTCGTGCGGGCCATGCGGTTCACTTTCAGAGAGCCCGCCAGGGACAGCCACCGGGAAGCGAAACCGGGTGTACATTCTTGAAGCAATTGGGCAGCCTCATCCCATTTCTGGCCGGCGATCAGATTCTTTGCGTATTCTATCCTGCTCGCCTGCTTCACGCGCTCGATTTCCTCAGGCTGGCAGCTCACGCGCTTTCCCACCATGTCGATCCCCGCCAACTCCGCTCCGCGCCATTTGGAATTCGCTTGCGGATAAGCTTTGCTTCGTCGGCCGATACTGAATCAAATCGGCCGCAGATCGCACAAATCGCCAATCCGTCAAGGCAATCTTCAACCAAAGATTGAGGTCTTCTACGCTCATGACAGCTCGCGACTCTTCAAAGCCGCCGACGTCCAAGATTGCCTGTTTCCTGACAATCGCTCCGCTGGGTGTGACATACGCCTGCCTGTGCCATAGATTGCCGAAGTGAATGGGATCGAATCGATTGCAGTGGATCACCCCGGCGTCCGGCGTGACGCACCCCAGTTGGATCTCTGTCTTTCGCGGGATCCAAGTGTCGTCGCTGTCGAGGAACGCAATCCACTCACCCGAGGCCGCATGGATGCCCGTATTCCTTGCTGCTCCAGGTCCTCCATTGGGCCGCTTCATCACGTGCGCTCTGGGAAAACCCGAGGCAACTTCGGCTGTACGATCAGAGGATCCGTCGTCCACCACGATGATTTCAGCGATTTCGTATGTCTGCGCGAGAACGCTTTGGATCGCGTCGGAAATGAATCGCTCCGCGTTGTACGCGGGAATCACCGCGCTTACCGAGATATTGCCCCGGTGAATTCCCATTTCTTACCTCCGACCGTGTCGCAAAGAATAATGCTTGCCGGATCACTGCGGCGCCAAAATTATCCTTCGGCTGTATCTTTCTGATCATGGCCGCGCCCTTTACGATATTGTGGATCGACAGATCGTTCAGCATCTCACGCAACATCGCGATACCCTTGGCAACCGTCATCTTGCCTGTGCGAACGCGCATGTACACGCTCAGCAGGGCATCGGCTGCGAAGCCCCCGCGCATCAGCCCATCAGGATCGTTCATCCAGGCTGGGCCGGACGCCGGGCAAACCTGTCAACCGCCGCTGCCGGATCAACTCATCGTAAACACCTTCAAGCGGAGACAACGCCGTTCTCCAGGTACGCTTGGCAATCGTCAATCTGCCTTCTTTCCCCACGGCGGTGCGCTTCGCCGGAGATTGACCCAATTCGACAACGGCCGCAAGCAGGCCCTCGGTATCGTCGATGTCGGCGCTGTAGCCGTTTACGCCGTCCACGATGAGTTCGGGGACGGCGCCCACCCTCGTCGATACAACGGGAGTCTCGCACGCCATGGCCTCAAATACCGTGCAGGGCCCTCCCTCGACTCGCGAGGTCAGCAGGTATACGTCGAGGGCGGAGTACAAGGCCGGAAGATCCGCCTTCCGAATGTACCCGGTGGAACTGATGGAAACGCCCAAAGCTCTCAGATCCCCAACCTCTTTTTCCCATCCCGGGCCGCCCATTACGACATGCAGATTGGGCAGGCGGGCCGCAGCCTTGCGGACGACCTCGAGAAGAATATCCGTGCCTTTTCTGCCGTAATCCAAATCGCTTCCCTTGCTGCCGAGAAAGCCGAGTACAAAGCGCCCTGGAGGAATCCCAAAGCGGCCCGGCTTTATAGCCGCCGGATGGAAGAATCCTGTGTCAACGCCGTGCGGAACCACCGTAACAGGGATCCGGCCCGAAATCCGTTTGTCGAGATACTGCTTCCACCCCTGAGTGCAGGTAATCACGGCCGAGCTCATTTCGATAGCCATCTGCTGTTCCGGGTTCCATGTAGTTACGTGGTGAATCCAGGTGGCGATTGGAGGCAGCGTCCGCGGGTCAAAGTCGCGGAACAACTCAACGGTTTCATAACTGATGCAATGGATTGCATCGATCGCGGGGACTAACGACTTAATCAGGTCAGGACGTCTACTTAATACCGACGCGGGCAGGAAATAAAACTCATACTTGTCGCGAAAGCGCGCCACGATCTGCTTTCCCATCTCGCCGATGACCCACCAGGCAATATCGGAAACAAGAAGGATGCGGGGCCTGCCGTTCATAGCATTTCTCCTGATAATGGAACTTGTCCTTGGCTGCCTCAGCGCTAACGCCCCGCGTGTGCCCGCAGCAGTACAAGCATTGTTAAGAGCGCAAGACCCCTATTCAATTCTCGTAGCCAACAAGGTCTGTCCCTGACGGCGGAGGTTGAAATCCATGCTTCATTCGATAAGAGGAATTGCAACACCACAAGCGTCCATGGCATTGACCCGGTTCCACCAGTGCGGGAAGAGACTGGCGAATCGAAGCAAGGGCGCCTTCGGTTCGCAAGGAGACTCGCATAAGACATTCTCCAGTGGATTTGCTTTCGAGACACACGAAAAAGCAAGAACTACACATTACCACAATTGCGCTGACCAACACACCGACTGCCATCCCAGCGGCTTGCCGGCGCGAGGCCAACGCAAACGTACGTGTTAAGTGGATCGCAGCGGCAGTCAAAAGGATTCCGAAGTCACTTTCTCATACCCGGAGTGGAACCGTCAAGCAAAGCCGGGTAGGTGGCGAGAATCGATCTGATGACAGCTGCCGACAAAGATTGAACCGAGCCGGACATACGGGATTTTCGCAACGAGCCCTCCGCCTTCGGCGCCTGTGGGTTCACGTGGCGTGCTCATCCTGTCGCAACGGACACTGGGAATGTGATTGTTCCGGCAGGGCTCGCGACGCGGTTTCGGTAAGTCTCGAGTTGGATGGTAATTTAAGTACAGGTCCGCAGGAGCCGCTCAAAGTCGGACGAATGAATGGCGGCTTCCACAGAGGCGTGGAAAATCATACTGGTTCGGAGTCCAGGCGGCAAAATGGTATCCTCATCGATGCTCCGCCCGAGACGCGGAGCACTGCCCTGGCTTTGCCTACTGAATGAGCGTGTGTAATGCAATGTTATAATTATCAACAAGAAACAAGCCTTCGACTATGCCGCCAAGGGCATAATCATTAACCGCTTAATTCCCCCGCGGGTTGGCGAAGCCGGCGGACGACTAATTTGAAATCAATATGACGGTGCTGCAACAGGGTGAAAGGAAAGGCGATGAACAATTCGGGTGGGCCGAATGCGGTAACGCCGTATACCAACGCTTTTTATATCGGCCAAAGCGATCGATCGTACAATTCTGCGGATTGCGTGCTTCCGCTGGTTCTCTCCCTTGTGCCGGTTAAGAATGCAATCGATGTGGGGTGTGGAGTCGGCACTTGGACATCCAAACTCCTGGAGTGCGGCGTGACCGATGTGCTTGGTATCGACGGTGATTATGTGAACCGTGACCTTCTGCGGATACCGCGCGAGTGCTTTCAGGCCTGGGATCTGGGAAAGCCTGTTTCGATTGGCCGAAGGTTCGACCTAGCGGTCTGCTTGGAGGTCGCCGAACATTTGCCGCCAGCTCGCGCGCAGGGTTTGGTTGAGGACCTTGTAAAACTTGCCCCTGTGGTCCTGTTTTCGGCTGCCATACCGGGCCAAGGCGGGGTCAACCATATCAACGAGCAGTATCTCAGCTATTGGGTCAATCACTTTGCCGCGAGAGATTACGTGTTACTTGATATCATTCGTCCGGCCCTTTGGAACGACGAGAGATGCGATTGGTGGTATCGGCAAAATACGGTGCTTTTTACCAACAGGGACAACCCCCTCTCTCACCTCCGGGTACCGTCGGGCATTGATTACATTCACCCCCGCCTCCTTGAGGCGATGTGCGAGGCACTCGATCCATCAGACAAGCCAACTCTGGGCTACCTCATGAGGTCGTTTCCCGGCAGCCTCTGTCGCTCCTTGCACATGCGTTGGATGCGATCTGGGTCTCCAACCCCATAAACAGGTGCCTTATAGGCTACTGGCTAAACGGGCGGAATTGCCGCCTGGTCTGTACGTTCAAACCGGCCGTCGGGCGCATGCTCGACTCGGCACGGAAGAGCTGGCAGCAGAAACTCAGGGGGCTGAACATGGGCCGGGAATCCCCCACAGCATGTTCAACCGGATAGACGAGCTTGTCCCTGGAGTCTCGCCGCCTTGCTCCGTGCCCACACCGGCGGAGCCGTTAGACGGTTACGTCCCGGTCCCAAACAAGTAGACGAGCTACGTATCCTTAGGGGAGGACGGTACGCTCGCGATCTACGCATTCTGGGTCAGGTCATCTCATTCCAGAGCTCTCAGCTTCTGTCTCCTCAAGTAACGCTCATTCTCAGCGATTTCCCTGCGCATTGCAACCAGGCCGTTCTGCAGTTCGGCGCGATATGGCTGCGCCTGGGGGTATCTGGCGATGATATGGGTCCATGACGATGACGGTGTTCCGCAACTGACGATTGGGTCTGCGCTAATAGCGTCGGGATGACGGCGGTAGTGCATCAACACTTCGGGCACGACGCCAAAAGGCAAAGCACTCAAGCAGCGAAAGTGGAAGCAGGTATCCGGTGCCAATTGCGTTTCCTCCACATCGAATCCTCCAACGCGCAGGTAGAAGATCCGCTTCACGAGGGGAGTGGAGGAGATGCCGGGTTGGAAGGTCGTCAGTTTCCCGGTAATCGGCTCGCGGACAACGAAGCCGGCTCCGTGCTGCTCCGGTACCCAATAATCCGCAGGCGCGTAGGAAAGGTGGCTTCGTTTCGCTACGACGCCGTTGGCGATTTCGGCATAGTCCGTAATCACGCAATGGATGTCGGGAGCCTCGTTGGCGAGACGGAGTTGCTTCTCAAGTTTGGCAGGAAGCCAGAGGTCGTCGTGATCGCAGAACGCAATCCAGTTCCCATTGGCCTGAGATGCGCCCGTATGTTCGGGCAGAGCACTCGCCGCAGTTCTGAGTGCTAATCAATGTGACAGAATCTCCAAACTCCTTGACAATCGGCACAGTGTTGTCAGTGGAACCGTCATTGACGACGATCACCTCGGCCGGGCGGACCGTTTGCCCCAGAATTGTGTCCAGCGTCTGAGCGATGAATTTCGCCCCGTTGTAAACGGGGATGATGACCGAAATGGAGTTCGAGGGGTGGGACGGGTCAAACTCGATCGAACTCGCTGGGCCTGCACTTTCAATCATTCCACTTCTCCAACGATTCACGTCTCTGGCTCTGGGGATCAGGGCAATCGAGATCGCGACTCTGAATAGCCTTCTTGCCGTCGGTCATGGCTCTGCGATGCTCCCCTCGGAAGGCCAAACTTCGCTCTTCATCATACAGTCAGCGATCCGCTGCTGCAACGGCGACTGGCTTGCGCGGCAGGGCAATCCCATTTGAAATCCGGAGTGAAGCAGTATAGGGACTTTCGCGAAACGAGGCGATAGTAGAAGTCGATCCACAGGGGTGTGGATCATAATGGGTCGAGCGGAAGTCGAAATGCGGGAACCATTTGCATCGTGCCGGGGGGACTTGAGGGTCTGCGGAAGGGCAATGCGCGGCAGCCTCCGCCGCAGCCGCGGTTGCATGTGGTGGAACAACAGCGCGGCAGCTTGAATCAATGCGTCAGGTTCATGATCCGGAGCATCAGGTACAGCACGAGCACCAACACGAACGCCAGAATCCCTGCATAAGGAAGCACGCGCGCCAGCCGCAAGCGGGGGCCAATCATTCCTCGCCGCAGAGCCATCTCGTAGACCACTTCCACCATGCCGCCCAACATAAAGAACGTCATCACAAAGGCGCGAGACAAGAACCACCCCGCAACCAGAAAGCCCGTAAGCGACAAGACCATCAGATGCCCCAGGCGGTTGATTTCCGCCTTGTCGAATGTCTCAATCTTCTTTGCCGACCACGGATTGAGTACTTTCTCGGCGACGATCGGCTCTCCGTCGCTGACCCTATCCGGCGAAGCGATCGGCAGCATATCTCTCAAGGTGGGAAAGAGGAAGAGAGACCAGAAGTACAATCCGAACAATCCAAGCTCTGCCGCGCAGACTGCCACGGAGTTGTGCGCGGTATGTCCGTCCGTATAGGCCCCCAAGCCGCCCATGCCAACTCCGAAGAACGGATGCGACTTCAGCGCTTGCAGGCTTTCGCTCCAAAGCTCCGTGCGATCTTCGCCCGCGCTGGCGGAAATATCCCGCCCACCGGTAAATTGAAGGGCCATGGCCGCGACGAAGAGTCCGCCCGCAAGCACCAGAGCAGGCAGCGTTCCGACGCGCCGGCGCGCCGCCACGACAACAACTGCCGTCAAGGCTACAAGAGTTCCACGCGACTGCGTAAGATACACTCCATAAACCAACACGCCCACGGGCAAAAGAACACACAGGATATTCCAGAGCGCGTTCTTCACCCGCCAGAAGATGAAAACCAACGGAATCACGCAAACGGCCAGTTGGCCAAAGTCGTTGGGATCGTTGATGAATCCCTGGCCCCTCAAACGATTCGGCTCCTCCCGATCGTTAGGCTTGGGAAGAAGATAAGGGTGCTCAATCTGCCATGCATTTGCATTGGCGACATATGCGTCCGTCGGCAGAGAATGCATCGTCTCCTGCTCACCATGCCGCAATTCGATCCACCCGTTCGCAATCACGAACAGGCAGACGAACAGCAGCATCAGTACTAGAACCTGCAACTTCTTCTTGGAATCGCAGTGGAGGCACACAAGGAAGTATCCGTAAGCGCTCGGTATGAATCCCAGAAACGCATTGACCGCGCCCCCTGCCCAATGCGCCGCAATGAGGACCGAGACCAAGACCGCAAACGCCAGCCCGATCAAGGCCAGAGACTGCGCAGTCCTGAAAATGAGCGATTTCGACAGCTTCGGCAGAGAAACAAAGAAGAGCAGAGCCGCGAGAATCAGCTCAATACGAGCCACCGCGAGCGGCCCGAACAAAACGGGCGGCGTGAGAAAGCTCGTAAGGAAATAGAGAATGCTTAGAACGAAGCCCATTCTGAATGGCCTGAACAAAGGCGGCAACCTTATGCAGGATAACCCAGCCGGCTGCGCCGAATTTGCGGGACACGATTATCCACAACGTCGGCGTGCCCATCCGCTTTCCGTTCAGAGCTTCCCCTTTCCAGTCTCCGGAACGGAAAGACAGTGGTAACCACGGGTGGATCGCGAGTGAGCAATTTCCGGCCGGTCGGCCTGGAGACAGTTAAGCTACTGATTGCATAGGGGAAACCTGGTGGCGGAGGGCGGGATCGAACCGCCGACCTACGGGTTATGAATCCGTCGCTCTCACCATCTGAGCTACTCCGCCGTGAGGGAGCCTGGGCAACGCCGGCCGTCAGGCACCGCCGCGGGCACAGCAAACCGCAATCCGCCCGCATCCCTCTCTCGATGATACGGGCGGCAGGATTGGAGGTCAAACTTGCTCCCCCGGTTAACCGGCAAGGCACCGGTTCATGTAAAAATCCTTGACGCCCGCATTGACTCCCTGCCCCGCCCGCGCTACTCTCAAGCGCAGATACCCGATTTGGTCGCCCACGCCATCCCGCGGTTTCGCCCCCAGACCCAGAGCTTCGGCTCGGCTCCGGACTGCGCCCTGCGGTTTCCTCCACATTCATCCTTTTGCCAGCCGCCGGCCGGCTGCGCTCCCGGTCGGTCCCTCGTCTTGTCCATCCATTCTTTGCAGTTCACTTCAACCACACGTCCACTTGGAGGCCGACGAATCCTTTGAAGATCGCTCTGGAGATCACGCCCAACCTTGAGCCCCTGTTCGGGACTCGCGACGAGAATCTCAGGCTGATGGAAGACTCGCTAGGCGTGCGCATCGATCTGCGCTCCGACGCCGTGCATGTGGAGGGACCGGATGCTGGAGTGGCACGCGTCCAGCGTGTCTTTCAGGACTTCGAGGCGCTGCGCCGCCAGGGCGTGAACCCGCACAACGGCGAACTGAACGGAATGCTGCGGCTGGTGGTGGCCGACCCGGCGACCACGCTGCGCGGGCTGGCGGATAGCGGCAAGCAGCGATCGGCGGGGGTGAAGCGCACCGTGCAGCCGCGCTCCATAAACCAGCGCAAATATGTCGAGGCCATCGAGCAGAACGATATGACCTTTGGCGTGGGACCGGCGGGCACCGGCAAGACCTATCTGGCCGTGGCCATGGCCGTGGCCGCCATCAACGCCAAAAAGGTGAGCCGCATTGTGCTGGTGCGGCCGGCGGTGGAAGCCGGCGAGCGGCTGGGCTTTCTGCCCGGCAGCTTGCAGGAGAAGGTTGACCCCTATCTGCGTCCGCTCTACGACGCCCTCTACGACCTGCTCGAACCGGAGAAGGTGGACAGGATGCTGGAGAGGAACGTCATCGAGGTTGCGCCGCTGGCCTTCATGCGCGGGCGCACGCTCAACGACGCCTTCATCATCATGGACGAGGCGCAGAACACCACCATCGAGCAGATGAAGATGTTCCTCACCCGCATGGGCGCCAACTCCAAGGCGGTCATCACCGGCGACATTACGCAGATCGACCTGCCCAACCCGCGCAGGTCCGGACTGCTGGACGCGATCAACATTCTCGACGGCGTCGAGGGCATCCAGTTCTGCCACTTCGCGGATTGCGACGTGGTGCGCCACGCGCTGGTGCAGCGCATCGTCCGCGCCTACGAGAGCGCAAAGCCGCAGCAGCAGGAGCTGCCGCTGGCCCTGGGCGAGGCCATCGAAGTGGGGATTCAAGAGCGCGAAGACCGGACGCAGGCGCAGGCGCTGCATCCGGGGAAACCGCAATGAAACGGTTGGCTTCGTCCCAGATCCGAGAATCCGGCCCGAGGCACCCGGCGAAAAAAGCCTAAGATTATGAAGAGACTGAACGAACTGAACGCACGCGAAGCTTTTATTACCATTCTGAAGTCTCTCACGGACATAGAATATGTGGTGTCTGGATCGCCTGATGAGGTAAATCGACGCACTCCAGACATTGACTTCGTTCTGGTCTCCAGCAGCAATGAAAATGACAAGATTGCGGCTGAGCATACTATTGTTGAATCTTTCGATGGGCAGATTCGGTATGTGAACAGGTCTTACGATATCGTCGATTTGATTAATGCTGGCTGCAGAAAACGACTTCCCGGCGATCGCTATTATATTCTTGCTGTTCCGCCAATAATAGTGGATTCCCTGGTGAGGAAACGTAGTAGGGAGCTGTTTGTCAGCGATCTCTCTTATTGGGTAGTGGAGACCGCCCCGAAGCTACTGGTAGACAGTTGGATACAGACTGAATATGAAGGGCATAAGATAACACTTACGTGCGATGGGGACTGCGAGCGGCTGAATGGAAATGTCGGGCGGATACCTCAACAACCAGAGAACCAGAAAGCTTTACAAAGCGAAAGACTTGGGCGGGCGGTTAGAGATAAGCTTCCTAAACTGATGAAGTACAAGAAGCCGGGATTCAAAACCGCGCTCCTGCTTGACTCATCTTCTACTCGCGTTCTTTGCGAAAGGGTGGGAGACCACGAACCTCGACCGTCCGTCTTCCGCTAGAATACTTCGCTGTGAGAACCGACGCGGCGGGTGGCCGAGGTTCCATAAGCAACAAATGAGGTTGCCCCAGGTCTCGCCTTTGAGACCTGGGATGCATGTGGCGCACCTCCACACGCCCCGGCCTCAACCCATTTGCAGAGATTTACCCCCTTCCGGCGCAAGATAAAAGATGGCGGAGATTGAAGCAGCATGGGCAGTTCCCCATAGCCGTTGAACCCGCCTCGTACGACGAAAGGAAAACTCAGTATGTCCCTGGCCGCTTTAGGCCTGCTCGAATCTGGCTCCGACTCCGGCGCGGCGATCACAAACCCCGCTATCGCCCGATGCCGCGAAGCCCGGGAGAGCCGCTACAAGGACGAAAAACCGAAACGCGAAGGCAGCGTCGTCGCCGCACACCACGCGGACGCGTCCTACTGTGACGCCATGCCCCCTCTTCTTGACTATGAAAGCATCCGCGATTTCATCGCCTGCGCCGCGCACGGCATGTTAATCGGCGCTATCCAGCACACGGACGGCACACGCCTCCTCTACGCCGCGCAGGTCGCCCTCGCCACTCTCCACCGCCAGCCGCGCGAGACCAGGCCGCCCGGAAGACCAAAAAGTTTACTAAATAATTAATCCCCCCACCCCCTATATTTATTTTCAAAACCTTGCAGACTATTTCGCCGGGTTCCCCACTTGGGCGCCCTCTGGGCACCGCGTCTTTGTTCCCGCGGCTACGCGTGCTACGACGAACCCGCGTAGAATGAGAGCTACCGGTACCGCGCTTGTTGCGGCCTCGAGCACGATGATCCTCCTAGGCCCAGATTTGGAACCCGACCCCTCGTCAACCACACCCGCGGCGAGGCAGGCGGCTGCGCCTGCCGCTGGCAGAGAACCCCGAAATTCCCGATTGCCCGCCACGCGCACGCTGGCCAGTTTCCTGAAAGCTGCGCAGGCTGCCGTGCGGCTGAAGGGCGAGGTTACCGTGCTGCTGACTACCGATGCCGCCATCCGCAAGCTCAATCGCCGGTTTCGGGGCAAGAACGAAGCCACCGACGTGCTTTCGTTTCCGGCGGAGGGCCCGATTCCAGGCTCGTCCGCGGAAGAGATTGCCGGCGACCTGGCCATCAGCGTGCCAACGGCGCTGCGCCAGGCCGCCGAACAGGGCCACTCGCTTTCGACGGAGATCAAGGTGCTGATTCTGCACGGGCTGCTTCATCTAGCCGGCCACGACCACGAGGTGGACGCTGGACAAATGGCGCGCCGCGAGCGCTTGCTGCGCGGTCGGCTGGGGCTGCCGCAGGGGTTGATCGAGCGCTTGGAGATGCCGAAGCGGCGAGCGGCCAAGTCTCCAGGAAAGCATCCCTCAGGGGCTAAAGCCCACACTGTTTTGGCAGCATCTACGGCACGACTGAAGTCGTGCCCTTTCAAGACCGACGCAAAGGCCAATCGCACATGAGCGCCCTGGCCATCGCGATGGTGCTCTTGTTGGCCGCGGTTGAGACCCTGGCCAGCTACATCGGCCGCGTCTACTCCGAGTTCGGCAAGATCCTGACGCGTGAGATCGAAGAGAACCTGGACGCCTGGGAGGAGCTCATCGAGCCGCAGCTTGGCCTGACCCGCGAGCATGCCGCCATCTGCGCGGCCGTCTTGCAGCAACTGGCGCTGGGCATCATCGCGCTGGAGTTCGGCGCGGTGCTCTTCGATCGCGCGCCGCATCTGGCCCGGCCCACCTACTGGGAGATTGCGCAGGCCGTGCTCGGCGTGGTTCTCGTGGTGGTCTTCTGCAACCAGCTTATCCCCACGGTGCTCTTCAACCGCACCCGCGGCCGCTGGGTCAGGCGGCTGGTGTGGCCCATCCGCCTGCTGCTGTGGTCGATGACGCCTATCACCGTCTTTGTGCGCTTCTTCTTCAGCGTGGCTTCCCTGGCCGAGGAGCAGACCACGCCGGAGGAAGAGACCGCCGTGGATGTCGAGGCGCTGCTCGAAGCCGGCGAAGAGGAGGGCATCCTAGAGGAGAGCGACATCGACCTGGTCCGCTCCGCCGTGGAGTTCGGCGATAAGCTTGTTCGCGAGGTGATGACCCCGCGCCCGGAGGTCTTTGCCGTGAGCGATGCGACCACCCTGGAAGAGTTCCTCACCGAACTGCGCGAACACAACTTTTCGCGCGTGCCGGTTTATTCCGTTTCGCTGGACAACGTAACCGGCATCGCCTTTGCCCACGACCTGCTGCAAATCTCCGACGAGGAGGCCCGCACGCGCACTGTTGGCAGCATCCAGCGCCCGGCGGTCTTTGTGCCTGAGACCAAGCGCGGCTACGAACTGCTGCGCGAGATGCAGCGCGAAAAGCAGCACATGCGCATCGTCATCGACGAATATGGCGGCGTGGCGGGGCTGGTCACCATCGAGGATCTGCTGGAGCAGATCGTGGGCAACATCCGCGACGAACACGAGGTGGACGCGTCTATCGAAGAGCCGCAGCGCGAGCAGGGCGGCGTCTGGCTGGTCCCCGGCAGCTTTCCCGTGGATCAGTTGGCAGAGCTCTTCGGCGAACAGGCCGGCCTGACCGAGTTGGACGATGCCTACGAAGCGACGACGCTGGGCGGCCTGGTAAGCGAGATCGAAGGCCGCATTCCGCTGCCCGGCGAGGTGGTTCTGCTGGAAGCCATCGGCCTGCGCATGGAGGTGGTCGCCTCGACCGACCGGAGAGTGGAGCGGCTGCGCGTGTTTCCACCGGCGGGAGAGATCACTCCATTCGCAACAGACAACTCCTTTCGGTGAGGGGTAACTACCAGCCCGTGGTGCAGCGGGCTTCTAAGCGCGGCCAGCGATGGAAACCTGCATCGCAGTACTCGGCGGGCAGGAGGGAAAGCTCCGCCATTCGTTCCCTGAGGCGAAGGCCGCTGGCCACGCCGATAGTGGTGGACATAGTCAGGTGACTAGTGGTATGACTATATCAGTGGAGGTTTCCATGGCTTGGCAGGTTTATGACGCAAAGGCGCGCTTCAGCGAGTTTCTCGACGCCACTCTCAAGGACGGACCTCAGGTTGTCACCCGGCGCGGCGTCGAAACCGCTGTCTTGGTTCCCATCGACGAGTGGAAGCATCTTCAGGAAACCGCCAAGAGGACAATTCCCGACCCGCTCCTTGATCCCAAGGGACCGCGCAATCTCACCTTCGGCCCGCGCCCAGTCCTCAAGCTCCGCCCCTTTCCTTTGGACGATGAAGAGCAGCCATGATCTATCTTCTTGATACCAACATCGTCTCGGAGTTTCGCAAACCGCGCCCTCACGGCGCAGTGACAGCATGGCGCCGGTCGATTCCAAGCCACCAATTAGCCGTCCCGGCTGTTGTTCTTGCCGAGGCGCAAGCAGGCGCGGAAATCACGCGCAAGCAGAACCCGGCCAAGGCCGAGGAGCTGGAGTCCTGGATCGAAGGATTGATGATCTACTACACCATTCTTCCCGCCGACGGAGCGATCTTTCGCGAGTGGGCACGTTTGATGCACGGGGTTTCTGCCGATCAGAGCGCCGACGCCATGATTGCGGCCACGGCGCGCGTCCTCAGCCTCATCGTCGCTACACGGAACGTCAAGGATTTCAAACGGTTCCAGGTAGAGGTCTTCAATCCCTTCGGTTATGAGCGAGAGGCGAAGAATTGACTCTTGGAGCAAAGCCCTTCATCGGTGTCCTCGCCATCCAGGGCGATTACGCAGCGCACGCCTCGGCGCTTGCCGAGGCTGGGGCCGAGCCTTGCGAGGTGCGCAAGCCGGAGCAGTTGGCCGGCCTGGATGGGCTGATCCTGCCCGGCGGCGAATCCACCACGATGCTTAAGTTCCTTGAGAAGAGGCACTTCTTCAAGGCTCTGGAGGAGTTCTGTGGAAGCCACCCGGTCTTTGGCACGTGCGCCGGAACGATTCTGCTGGCGCGGGAGGTGCTGAATCCGGCGCAGCTGAGTCTTGGCCTGCTGGATGCAGCGGTAGAGCGCAACGCCTACGGCCGCCAGATCGACTCTACGATCCTGACGGCGGAGACCGCGCTCCCCGGCGGCCCTTTGGAGATGGTCTTTATTCGCGCCCCACGCATCGTCTCCACCGGCCCAGCCGTCGAGGTGCTGGCCCGCCGCGACGGCTTTCCGGTGCTGGTGCGGCAAGGCAGAATCATGGCGGCCACCTTTCACCCCGAACTCTCAGCCGACCGGCGGGTTCACCGGCTATTTGTCCAGAGCGTGAAAAACGGGAGAGCGTAGCGGCTTGCTGTGATGCGTGGCGAGAAAAACCAGCGGCGCAGCTTACGTCAGGTGCAGGATCGCGCGGCAGCGCTCGCCAAAGGTGGGCGCCTCCGGGCACTCGAAATACACCTGGCGGTTGAGCGCCATCAGCAGTTGCACGGCCTGCAACTGAGCATTGTGCTCGGAAAACGATCCGCCCCGATAGGCAAACTCGTCGGTGAGGTATTCGAGGGCGTGGCCCAGAATCTCAAGGGCGCGCCCGGCCTGGGGAGTAATGTGACGGCGCCTGGAGCGCAAATGAAGTGCGGAGGCGGCCGGCGCGGAAGCCGGAATCGGAATACCGGTGGTGGCGGAAGCAGCCATCCTGTTGATCCTCACTCTATTCTTCGGCGGCTCCACGGATGTTTTTAGGTGACCAAGGTACTCATTCCCCCAAGCGAACGGCAGATCATGGCGCGCTATTCCGGGAATCCCGGTGACACAGCGTGCAGTCTCTGCGCAACGATCCGGGGCGCGCGCATCCTTCCTGCGCTCCGCCTTGACGGGATGGGGCTGAAAACCTAATCTCAAACCAGCATCCCTTCGCTTGGGAGCCACGGGCGGCGCGGGGGATGGGTGCGATCTTACCGGACTTCTTTGCGGACTGGGCGGCGATGATCCCTTACTACTGGCAGTATCTTCCGCTGTTGATGCAGATTCTTGCCGCGTTCCTGCTTGGCCTGGGGATGGTGGTGGCCTCGTGGTTCGTGGGGCGGCATCGCAATACGGCCGCCAAGCTGGCCGCCTACGAGTGCGGAATTGTGGCCGTGGGCGACGCCCGCGGGCGCTTCAGCGTGCGCTTTTACCTGGTGGCCGTGCTCTTCATCCTCTTCGACGTGGAAGCGGTCTTCATGATGCCCTGGGCGGTGATCTACCGCAAGCTGCCTGAGATCACGGGTTCCCGGCTCTTCGGCTTCTGGGAGATGCTGGTCTACCTGGGCTTTGTGGCCGTGGGGCTCTACTACATTGTGCGCAAGGGCATCCTGAACTGGAGCCAGGACAAGGCGGATCTTTAGGATGAGCGAGTCCAACACTTCATCGGCAGGGCGGCAGTGCTTGAGGGGCTGCCCGAACACCCGGCGCGTGAAGGCGATCCTGGCCTGGAAGCCGGAGGCGCTTGCCGATGCAAAGTTCGACCGCGATGAGCTGACTCTGACCATTGCAGCCGGAGCAGATTCGCGCCGCGGCTGCGAACGGTGCAGGCAGCCGGCTACAACTTCTTCGAGGATATGACCGCGGTCGACTGGTTCCCTTCCTCGCCGCGCTTCCAGTTGAGCTACCACATCCTGTCGCACGCACTATAAGGAGCGCATCCGGCTGCGGGTGCTGCTGGAGGGCGACGATCCGTCGGTCGAGTCCATCACGTCCGTCTGGCCCTCGGCCAACTTCTACGAGCGCGAAGTCTTCGATCTCTTCGGCATTCGCTTCGAGGGCCATCCCAACCTGCGCCGCATCCTGATGCCCGACGACTGGCAGGGGCATCCCTTGCGCAAGGACTATCCGGTGGAGGGGTACCGCTGATGACCGAGCTTGCAGGCATGCCCATCCTGGAAGCCGGCCGAAGGGCGCCAAAGACCAGCACATGGTCATCAACATGGGGCCGCAGCACCCGGCGACGCACGGCGTTCTGCGCCTGGTGCTGGAGATCGACGGCGAGATCGTCGTCCGCCTCTATCCGGAGATCGGCTACCTGCACACCGGCATCGAGAAGACCTGCGAGGCCAAGTTCTATCAGCAGGTTGTGCCGCTCACCGACCGCATCAACTACCTCGACCCGCTGTCCAACAACCTCTGCTATTGCCTGGCCGTCGAGAAGCTGCTGGGGCTGGAGATTCCCGAGAAGGCGCAATGGCTGCGGGTGCTGCTGGCCGAGCTGAGCCGCCTGAATTCGCACCTGATCTGGCTGGGCACGCACGCCATGGACATTGGCGCGCTGACCGTCTTTCTCTACACCTTCCGCGAACGCGAAGAGATTCTGCGCCTCTTCGAGGCCGTGGCCGGCCAGCGGATGATGACCAGCTACATCCGCATCGGCGGCCTCTCGATGGAGCCGCCGCTGGACTTTCTTCGACCGCGTGCAGGCGTTCATCCGCACCTTCCCGGAGAAGATCGACGAGTACTCCAACCTGCTGACCGGCAATCCGATCTTCAGGAACCGGCTGAAGGGCGTGGGCTATCTCTCCGCCGCGGATGCCATTGCGCTGGGCGTGACCGGCCCGCCGCATGCGCGCCTCGGGCGTGGACTTCGACCTGCGCCGCGACATGCCCTACTCCAGCTATGAGAAGTTCCAGTTCCAGGTGCCGATCTCGACCGACGGCGATTGCTGGGCGCGGTACGAAGTCCGGCTCATCGAGATGCGCGAGAGCGTGAAGATCATCCAGCAGGCGCTGGACGGCATGCCGGAGGGGCCGATCAAGGCCGACGCGCCCAAGATCGTGCTGCCCGACCGCGAAAAGATGAAGACGCAGATGGAGGCGCTGATCCATCACTTCAAGATCGTCACCGAAGGCTTTGCGGTGCCGGCCGGCGAGGTTTATCAGGGCATTGAAGCGGGCCACGGGCAGATGGGCTACTATGTGGTTTCCGACGGCACGGCCAAGCCCTATCGCGTGCACATGCGCTATCCGTCGTTTGCCACCTTGCAGGCGCTTGAGACCATGTGCAAGGGGCGCATGCTGGCCGACGTGGTGGCGGTGATCGGGTCCATCGACATTGTGCTGGGGGAGATCGACCGGTTGAGCAGGCGTCAGCGATCAGTGATCAGCGATCGAGAGGTCAGGACTGAGGGACTGGAGACTATGGGATCTCACTGGTCTTCCTTGCTCCGCAGCTACACCGTCGGCTGCATGGACTGCAGCGGCACGACTCAGTCAGTGCCACAGATCGAGCTGGATGAGGAGCGGGATTCTGGCTCCGCAGCACGGCGATCGAAGTGGTCTGGACTTGAGGCGCAGGGCCGCAGGCGTTACCTGGAAGCCGCTGACGGATGGAAGCGATCAGGGCACGCTTGAATCGTGCCACGAATGCGGGACTGAATTGAACGCGGGCTTTAGCCCAGGCGAGGAAGAGATGGATATGGCAGCCGAAGCGTGGGCGCGGGAGTTGATGCAGGAATGCCAATGAGTCCAGATGAAACCATGAGCCTCTTTTCGCCCCAGCTGGCGGCGCGCTTCGACGCGCTGGTGCAGAAGTACCCGGTGAAGCGCTCGGCGCTGGTTCCCATGCTGCTCTACGCGCAGGACGAGGTCGGCTATCTCTCCGACGCGGTCATCGCCGAAGTGGCCGAGCGCATCGGCATCACCGAGCTCGAAGTGCGCAACGTGGCCAGCTACTACTCCATGCTGCGCTTCAAGCCGGCGGGCAAATTCAACATGCAGGTCTGCACCAACATCAGTTGCATGTTGCGCGGCGCTTACGAGGTCTACGAGCGCTTCCAGGAGGAGTTGGGCATCGGGCACAAGGGCGATCACGGCGGACGGCCTCTTCTCGCTCGAAGAGGTCGAGTGCATCGGAGCCTGCTGCTGGGCGCCGGCCATCCAGGTCAACTACGACTTCCACGACGAGCTGAAGCCCGAAGCACGTGCCCGGCATTCTGGCCGGCTATCGCGGCCAAGGCCCCAGGCGAATGGAAGGTGGCCGATCATGCCTAGGCTGGTCTCCCATCCCGATGAAGTCAAGATCGTCTCCCAGCGCTTCGGCAAGGGCGCGGCGAAGATCGATCGCTACCTCGAACTCGGCGGCTACGCCTCCGCGAAGAAGTGCCTGGAGCAAGGCCCCGACTGGATCATCAACGAGATGAAGGCCAGCAACCTGCGCGGGCGCGGCGGCGCGGGCTTCCCGGCGGGCATGAAGTGGTCGTTCGTTCCCAAGCAGTCGGCCAAGCCCAAGTACGTGCTGGTCAACGGCGACGAGAGCGAGCCGGGAACCTGCAAGGATCACCTGATCTTTCTGCACGATCCTCATGCGGTGATTGAAGGCACGATCATCGCCGGGCTGGCCATCGGCGCCAAGCTGGGCTTCATCTATCTGCGCGGCGAGTACCGCTATCTGCTCGAGATCATGGAGAAGGCCGTCGCCGATGCCTACGCGAGCGGCTTTCTGGGCAAGAACATCTTCGGCTCAAAGATACCGAGTTCCAGATCATCACGCAGACCGGCGCGGGCGCCTACGAGGTGGGCGAAGAGTCGGCGCTGATGGAGTCGCTCGAAGGCAAGCGCGGCGTGCCGCGCATCAAGCCTCCCTTCCCTGCCGTCGTCGGCCTCTACGGCGGGCCCACGGTCATCAACAACGCCGAGACCATCGCCACCGTGCCGCATGTGATCGAGATGGGCGGCGCGGCTTACGCCGCCGTGGGTTCGCCGCGCAACGGCGGAACGCGCCTGTTCTGCGATCAGCGGCCACGTCGAGCGGCCCGGCGTCTACGAGCTGCCCATGGGCTACAACCTGAAGAAGATGATCTACGAAGTGGCCGGCGGCGTTCGCGGCGGGCGCAAGCTGAAGGCCGTGGTTCCCGGCGGGTCGTCGACTCCGGTGCTGCTGCCCGAGGAGATCGACATCGGCATGGACTTCGACCAGGTGGGCAAGGCCGGCTCCATGCTCGGCTCGGCCGGCGTGGTGGTGATCGACGACCAGACCTGCATGGTCGAGTTCGCGCTGCGGACCATCAGCTTTTATCAGCACGAGAGCTGCGGCTGGTGCATTCCCTGCCGCGAGGGCACCGACTGGCTGAAGAAGTCGCTCACCCGCTTCCACGCCGGCTTCGGCGAGGCCAAGGACATCGACAACATTCAGTACCTGGCCGAGAACATGCTGGGCCGGACGTTTTGCCCGCTGGGCGATGCGGCGGCCATGCCCACGACTGGGATTTGTGAAGAAGTTCCGCAAGGAGTTCGAGGATCACCTGAACGGCAAGCCCTGCCCGTTCGCCAAGCATGTGGATTTGGCGGTTGTGTAGGAAAGAGGAATTCTGTGGCTGGGTGGGCGGGTGGCCCAGGTCTCGATTCTGAGACCTGGGAACTGGTGAAGCGGGCAGGATTGCGATGAAGCAGCGATTCATGGTCATTTACGAGCACATGGAGCACAACTACTCCGGGTTTGCACCCGACATTCCGGGCGCTGGATCAGTTGGCGATGATTTACCTGAAATGCGTCACATGATGAAGGAATGTTTGGAATTCCAACTTGAAGGCTTGGCCGAGGACGGATCCGAATTGCCTGTGCCAACGACAACGAGCTTTGATTTTGCGGAGATTAGGGATGAGGCGGTAGATCATTACGTCGTCGAATGGTTGGAGATTGAGGTTCCAGTTTCGAAACGAGAAACTACCAAGTTGGCTAGCGCATGAAGGCAAGAGAGATCATCCGCATCATCGAGAAGGACGGTTGGAAGTTCGTTCGACAAACAGGAAGCCACATGCACTTTGAGCATTCCGAGAAACCGGGAATCGCAACCGTTCCGTTTCATGGCAGCACGGACCTGTCAAAGCGCGTCCTGGCAAGTATCCTTAAACAGGCGGGGTTGAAATGACAAACAACTATCTGGTTGTCTACGCGAAGTACAAAGACAGCAATTTTTCGGGATGCGCGCCCGATGTGCCCGGCTGCGTCTCGGCAGGCGACACCCTTGAAAAGATGGAAGCAATGATGCGCGAGGCGCTCGAAGCCCATTTGGAATTGCTGGCTGAACGAGGCTACCCAATTCCAGAGCCGGCGGCAGCGAACGTCGATTTCAGGACGGAAGATTTCGACGATACGGAGTATTTCATCGTCCGGCAACTCGAAGTGAAAGTTCCGGCTCGCGCTCAGAACGGCGAATCCGTTCGCGCCGCATAGAGGAAGATGGCAGACGTAACCTTCATAGTCGATGGAAAGAAGCTGACGGCTCCCGCGGGGACGCTGCTGATCGACGCCTGCCGCAAGGCGGGCATCGAGATTCCGGCCTTCTGCTACTACCCCGGCCTCAGCCTGCAGGCCGCCTGCCGCATGTGCGTGGTGCGCCAGGAGAAGGTGCCCAAGCTGCAGACGGCCTGCACCACCACGGTCGCCGAGGGCCAGGTCTTCATCACCGAGTCAGACGAAATCGCCCAGGCGCGCAAGGCGACCATCGAGCTGCTGCTCGGCAACCATCCCCTCGACTGCCCGGTCTGCGACGCCGGCGGCGAGTGCGAACTGCAGGACATGACCTTCAAGTACGGCGCGGGCGAGAGCCTCTACGCCGAGGCCAAGCAGCATCGCGACGAGCAGCAGTGGTCGCCGGCCGTCTACTTCGACCGCCCGCGCTGCATCCTCTGCTACCGCTGCATCCGCATGTGCGGCGAGGGCATGGACGTGTGGGCGCTGGGCGTGCAGAACCGCGGCGTCAGCTCGGTGATTGCGCCCAACGGCGGCAATCAGGCTCGACTGCGAGCAGTGCGGCATGTGCATCGACGTTTGCCCGGTGGGCGCGCTGACCAGCGGCAGCTACCGCTACAAGACGCGGCCCTGGGAGATGAACCACGTTTCGACGGTCTGCACGCATTGCGCCGACGGCTGCAAGGTGACGCTGGGCGTGCGGCAGAGCAATGACGGCTCTGAAATCGTCCGCGCCGACAACCGCGACAAGAGCGGCATCAACGGCGACTTTCTCTGCGCCAAGGGCCGCTTCGGCTTCGACTTTGTGGAGAGCGCCGAGCGCCTGACGACGCCTCTGGTGCGCAACGCCGAAGGCAAGCTGGAGCCGGCCACCTGGGAGCAGGCGCTGCGGCTGGCGGCAAGAAAGCTGAAGGAAATCCGCGATAGCCGGGGCGGCGCGGCCATCGGCGTCATCGGCTCGAACCGGACCACAAACGAAGAGAACTACCTGCTGCAGAAGTTTGCGCGGACGGTGCTTGGGACCAACAACATCGACCACGAGCGCAGCACGGATTACGCGGCATTTGCCCGCGCGCTGGCCGGGCATCCAGGCAAGACAGCCAGTCTGCGCGAGATCGCGGCCGCTCCGGCGATCCTGCTGATTGGCGGCGACCCCACCGAGCGAGCATCCGCTGCTGGCCTGGCACCTGCGCACCAACGTGCGGCTGAACCGCGCACGGCTCTACATCGCCAACCACCGGCGCATCAAGCTGGAGCGCCAGGCCAAGGCCACGCAGGAGCTGCCGGCGAAGGGCTACAAGGATCTGGCGGGTTTTCTGGACGCGCGGCAAGGCCCCGTTCAGCAAGCTCCTGCTGGCCGAGGAGTCGCTGGTCGTGGTTTTTGGCGAGGAGTATAGCGGCCAGTCGGTAGAATCTCTGGTGGAGTGGGGCCTCAAGCGCGGCAACGTGCGCTTCGCGTATCTCGGCGACCACGCCAACTCGCGCGGCGCGGCGGATATGGGGCTCTTCCCCCACTTGCTGCCCGGTTATGTGCCGGTAACTGCGCCTGGCGCCTTTCCGGAGTACGCTGGTTTGCCCGCAACACCCGGCATGAGCCTGCCGCAGATGCTAGAAGCGGTGGCCAAAGGCGAACTGGGTGCGCTGCTGGTCGTCGGCGCCAATCCCGTGGCAAGCCTCGGCGTAGACCTCGCGGCCTTCAAGAAGACCTTTGTCGTGGTTCAGGAGCTTTTTCTGACGGAGACTGCGGCGCTTGCCGACGTGGTGTTCCCGGCCGCCAGCCTCTACGAGAAGTCCGGTACGGTCACCAATACCTACGGCGACTTGCAGATGGTGAAGAAGGCGGCCGACCGCGCCGGCGTAAAGCCCGACCTTGAGATTCTTGTCCGGCTGGCCGACGCCATGAGCGTGGATGTGAGGACACTGGTTCCCTTTGGCAAGAGCGGCGAAACGGCGGATTTGGGCCAGTCGCGCGGCGCGCAGACGGGCGAGGCGGACCGGCACGCTGTGTGGCTGGCGGCCAACAATCTGGAACCAAAGCTGAGCCCCTTCGATCCGCTTGCCGTGCTGGACGAGATCGCCCGTTTGGTTCCCGGCTATGCGCAGGACCGGATCAATCTTCTCTGCGGCAACGATGTGCGGACGGAGCCGGGCTTTGTGCCGGTTGCGGCTCTGGCGGAGGCCGTGCCGGGCCTGGTGACTCCGGCGCACGATGGACTGTTTACCTCAGGGAAGCTGGGGCGGTACAGCCCAGCGCTCAGGGAACTTGGAAAGCACCAGGCGCGGGAATTGGTAGAAGTGGCGAAATAAGTGGTTTCCATGATTTGCGAGATGGCAAGCAGAAGCAAAACGCAGGTCCTTCGACTCCCTTTCGCACTGCTCAGCGTCGCTCAGGATGACAGAGCTATTGGAAGATCTGGATGAAGGCAAGAAGATTGGCATGTGAGGCTGAAGGCAAGTGACGATACTGCAATTCTTTCTGTGGAGCTTGGCGAAGGTGGCCGTGGTGACGGTGGTGATGCTGCTAGGCGTCGCCTACACCGTGCTGCTGGAGCGCAAGCTCGTGGGGCGCATCCAGAACCGCTGGGGCCCCAGCCGCGTGGGACCGTTCGGATTGCTGCAGCCGCTGGTTGACGGAGCCAAGTCCTTCCTCAAGGAGGACATGATCCCCGCCGGCGTCTACAAGCCGCTCTATCTGCTTGCGCCTATTCTCGCCCTGGGCTGCGCGCTGATCTCCATCGCCGTGGTGCCCTTCGGCGAGCCTGACGTAGGGCCGGGCGGCATCCATCTCTTCCAGATCGCCGACGTCAATATCGGCCTGCTGGTGATCCTCGGCGTCACTTCGATTGGCGTATACGGCATTGCGCTCGCCGGCTGGTCTTCCAACAACAAATACTCGCTGCTCGGCTCGCTCCGCTCTTCGGCGCAGTTGATCAGCTACGAACTGGCGCTGGGCCTCTCGCTGGTGGGCGTGGTGCTTCGCGCGGGCTCGCTCAACCTGCGCGTCATCGTGCAGCAGCAGGCCACCCAGGGTATGCTCACTTGGAACATCTTCGGCGGTATGCAGTTTGTGGCCTTCTTCATCTATCTGATGGCGGCATACGCCGAGACCAACCGCTCGCCCTTCGACCTGCCCGAGGCGGAGAGCGAGCTGACCGGCGGCTATCACACCGAGTACAGCTCGATGAAGTTCGCCATGTTCTTCATGGCCGAGTACGGCAACATGATCAACGTGGGCTGCGTGGCTACGCTGCTCTTCTTCGGCGGCTGGACAAGTCCCTTGGGCGACCTGATTCCTCCGCCGGAAAATATCTTCGTCCACGCCTTGTTGCCGATCTTCTGGTTTGTCTTCAAGGTCTTCTGTTTCCTCTTTCTTTACGTCTGGGTGCGGGGAACGCTGCCCAAGCGGATCTGCTCATTGCCTTCGGCATGCGTTTCGACGATCGCGTCACCGGCAATCTCAAGACCTACGCGCCGAACGCCAAAAAGATTCATATCGAGATCGATCCCGCCGAGATCAACAAGAACGTCAAGGTGGATGTGGCCGCTGGTCGGCGATCTGCGCGAAGTCTTGCTGCGAACTGCTGCCGCAGCGTCGAATCCATCGATCGCAGCGAGTGGCTGGATTCCATCGACGAGCTGAAGGGCGATTCCGCGGTGCGCGACATTCAGAACCTGCCCGACAGCGGCCATCTTTACGCCGCGCACGTGATCAACGATCTGTGGCGCGAGACGCGCGACGGCAACGCCATCGTCGTGACCGACGTGGGCCAGCACCAGATGTGGGAGGCGCAGTACTACAAGCACGAACGTCCGCGCTCGCTGATCACTTCCGGCGGATTGGGCACGATGGGCTTCGCGTTGCCTGCCGCCATCGGCGCCAAGGTGGCGCGCCCCGAGCCGAAGTTTGGGTGGTCGTCGGCGACGGCGGATTCCAGATGACCATGTGCCGAACTGGCCACGATGGTGCAGGAGAAGCTGAAGATCAACATCGCCATCATCAACAACGGCTATCTCGGCATGGTGCGGCAGTGGCAGGAGTTCTTTTACGACCGCAACTATCAGCGACGCCGTTGCTGAATCCGGATTTCGCAAAACTGGCAGAGGCCTACGGAATCCGAAGCATGACCGTGACCGACGCTCGCGAGGTAGTGCCAGCGGTGCAAGCGGCGCGCCAGCACGAGGGGCCGGTGCTGATCGATTTCAAGGTGGAGCAAGAAGATACGGTCTATCCCATGGTCGCGGCCGGAGCGGCGCTGCACGAAATGATTCGCCGCCCGAGTCCGATTGTGGAGACAGCAGAGGA
>CAWCWQ010000268.1:0-63633 GCA_963799145.1 uncultured Acidobacteriaceae bacterium
AACTTAGTGGGTGCTTGGTATAGTGACAGCCCGCCTACCAGTATCTCCGGTATGTGATCCGAAGCTTCTTCAAGCAATCCCAGGAAATCTTCGCGCAGCGATAGAACCACGCGGATAGCTGGCGGGCCTTCGCTCGCGCTTGACTCGATCTTCGGCTGCGACGGCGGGGCAATGCCCCTAACCGAATATCCCAACTCGGAAAGAAACTCCTCTCGCGCCTCCTGCGGCTGCAGTGTGAATAACTCCTCGAATTGATCGAGAATCAACACGGGCGCCAGAAAGAAGATCGCCACGCCAGAATTCCACTGTCTTGAAAAAACTCCAGAGAGAACTGCTATCTCCCGGCACGTATTCCACCTGCTGCCGCTCGGCTTCCCGCCCGCACCCCCTCGAAGACGGAAAACAAGGGGCCGCGCTGAATATCGTTGACCCTCACAAAAAGCGGCAGGAGCTTGCCCGCTTCCCTAAGGCGCGGCGCCACGCGGGCGCTAAGCAGCGAAGTCTTACCCAAACCGGACTTTGCAAAGACAATCACCAGTCGATTCGCGAGGATTTGGTCTGTGAGCGCGACCAACGCCGGCTCGCGCCCGAAAAATGTCCTGCGCGAGAACTCGTCGTCGCGAAACGGTTGAGCGCCGGGATAGCGGTGGAGGATTTCCATCATGACTCTCTAGCGGTTGCGGCGCTGATATTCGCGCTTCATGGTTGAGATAATCTTCGCGATGTCCGCTTCGAATTCCGAGTCCTTCAGTTCCATCTCATCGAACTTCCGAAGCGCATCGACCCGGTCCGCCTCGGCCAGGTCAACGGTGCGAACAGGGATTAGGAAGGAGCCTCGCACTCGAAGCGCGCGCTCACACGCCAGCGCCACCTCCTTGTTCACATAGCTGTCTGTCTTCCGGCAGAAGGCCGGTGTGTACAGCACGAGCGCGAAGTCCGCGGCGTCCAAATCCGCCTCGATGCGCTTGTTCCAATCGTCCCCGCCCTGAAGCGACTCCTGGTCGGGCCAGGGTTCGAAGTATGCCCGTTGAAGCGAGTCAAATACTCTGGAGGCCAGATCCCCGTCTTCCCTCGCGTAGCTGATGAACACGCGGGGGCAAGGGCCCAGCGGCATAGCTTGTCCAACAAACCCGCCGTCTGCCTCCAATCGTTGCGAGAAGCTTTTGGCCAGAAATGTCCCTATGTCGTCGTCTTCCACTTTCACGCGCGTGCCACGCTGATAAAAGAGGATCGTACGGGCGCGATCCAGCGGCAACAGAGTGTTAAGGGGTTCGGCTGCAATTGCGGGACCGCTGCGATTCAGCTCAACGCGCGGAGAAGACACTTACGGGAGCAGGCGCAAATCCCATGCCTTGATTCCAAAACCGACGAACAGAAAGCTCTGCCCAACGCGTTTGAGAGCACGCAGCAAGCTATTGGGAAGAGGCGGCCTCTCAGAAACCACCCTTATCAGAAAGTCGAGAACGTCGTTCTCGCTAGCACCCAGGGACGATGGTTCCTCAGCGCTCCCGAAGAGATGGAAGACGACTGGCGAAGCTGGAGAACAGGGCAGCGCGAACTCAGGATTATCTCTCTTGTCGCCGCGCATATGGTATCTCTGCGTGACCGGTATCTTCCCCGCATCCTTAAGTGCTTGCGAAAGCATGGCATCCTGGCTCGTAGTCACGATGAGCGAAAACGGAAGCGATGCTAACTGTTCGTGCACAGGGGATGGACTATATTGGCGGGAACGCAAGACCATCTCGGCCGTTGCGCGGAGGGTGGTCGCCCCGAATCCCTCGGTATCTTCGTACTGCTGGGCAAGCGCCGCCAGGGTGTTCCCGCTGGGGGAGCGGTTATCCTCTTCGAGTTCGCGAGCCAGGCGCCGCCGAAGCTCCTCGGCCAAGGTAGTTTGGTCCGGCGAGGCAATCGTCGAAGCTGTGGAAGTCGCTTTGACAGGAATCTCGGAACCGAGCATGAGAACGCAGTTGCCATGCCGAAGAGACCCAACCAGGTTATTCCAGTGTCTCTCTTTCACTCATCCTCCGCCGGTGACTTGGCCATCGTGACGCTCAATTTAGTGTCGTTGGGACACCACAACCAATATTGGGCCCGCCGCAACTCACTGACGCCATAATAGGCGCGCCGGGAACATGGGTCTCAAAGCATTTTGCAGGGCGATTGCATGAAGAGAGATCGAGAGCGCGATTGGGGTTCGTGCCGCCCCTACAGGGCTGTGGATCCCAACTTCGACTCGTTCCCAGGGTTTCGCCCTGGGCTATTTTCGCCCCTCCCTACGGGAGGAATCGCGCTCCTCGACCATTTCAAGAAGCAAATGGTGCCAGCATCCGCGACAAAAGACGTTGATGCGATTGCCCTGAAGCATTTTGCTTGTCGCTGTCCGGATGAAACTCCCCGGTCACTCCACTTACCGATAGCCCCGCAGTACACGTCCCGCAGCCGATCGACACGGCTCAATACTGAAGCTCAAGTGAACCCGTCCACCCTCCATACCGCCGCGACAGTGTGTTCTAGTGGCAAGCCGCGCCGGCCCCGCGCCCACAACGGCAGAGCCCTGAAGATCTATGAGAGCGCAGGTATCTGAACGATTCGCAATTCGCGAGAAGCCATCAAACGCACCCATCTTACGGGGTCGCCGTTCCGGTACGCAAGAGCAATCTACTGGACAGACCACAACCGGGTCTCTAACCGGGAGCCACCCAGGCGAATGTCGCGAAATCGGACAGGTGCAACGAAGGAGGGATGGGGATGGCCCGTTGGGGGATGCTCCGAATGGAGCAACTGAAAGATTGTGCGGACCGCAACCCCTCTGCGCTGTTACACTTTCGACTGGCCCCGGCGGAGAGCCAGCCGGTCTGCTGTTCAACTTCATGACACCTGTCGGCAAGATTTCCACCATCAACGACCTCTTCCGCCGCGTCGCCTCGGCTCGCCAACCCCCGCGCCATCCTCTGGCAGGACGAGTTTGGCCACTGGCAGCCCATCTCCTCGGACCAGATCTACCAGCGGGTGCGCGCTCTGGCCGGGCATTTCTCGATCTGGGGCGCGAAAAAAGGCGACCGCATCGCGCTGATCGCCGAAAACCGCTGGGAGTGGGCCGTCACCGACTTTGCCGCGCTGGCCATCGGCGCCGTCGATGTGCCCATCTATCCCACGCTCACCGGCGAGCAGATCGCCGCGCTGGTTCACGACGCCGGCTGCCGCATCGCCGTCGTCTCCACCCGCCAGCAGTTCGACAAGCTGAACGCCGTGCGCGACCAGACGCAACTGGAGCGCATACTGATGATGGATTCGGCCGCGCCGCCGGAAGGGGCCATCGCCTTCAGCGAAGTGCTTGCCGGGGCCGATGCCTTCGGCGCGGATCGCGATCCGGTCTTCGACGCGATGGTCCGCTCCGGTCGAGCCCAAGGACCTGGCCACGCTGATCTACACCTCCGGAACCACGGGCGAGCCCAAGGGCGTGGCGCTCACCCACGGCAACATCGCCGCCAATCAGAACGTCGCTCCGATGGATTTCGACTTCACCCCCGCCGACGCCCTGATCTCCTTTCTGCCGCTCTCGCACGTCACGGCCCGCGCGCTGGACTACGTGATGTACACCCATGGCGTGCAGGTGGCCTATTGCTCGCAATTCGACAAGCTGCCCCAGGCCATGCGCGAGATTCGGCCCACGGTCTTCGTGGGCGTGCCGCGCGTCTTTGAGAAGATTCGCCAGGAGGTCGAGCGCCGCGCCGCGCTGTCGCCCGTAAAGAAGCGCCTGCTCGCCTGGGCGATCGGCGTCAGGCGCGGCAAGCATCGCGATACGGTTTACGATGGCCGCAAGCCCGCCTCGCTGCTGTGGAAGCTGGCCGACAAGCTGGTCTACTCCAAGGTGCGCGAGGCCTTCGGCGGCCGGGTCAGGATCTTCGTCTCCGGCGGCGCGCCGCTGGGCATCGACACCGCCAAGTGGTTCGCCTCGGTGGGCATCGCGCTCTGGGAGGGCTACGGGCTGACCGAGACTTCGCCGGTGATCGCCCTCAACACGCCCCTCAGGCACCGCATGGGCGCGGCCGGCATGCCCCTGCCCAACTTGGAGCTGAAGTTTGCCGAGGACGGCGAGCTGCTGGTTCGCGGGCCGTCGGTCTTTGCCGGCTACTGGCAAAAGCCCGAGGCGAATGCCGAGTGCTTCGACGCCGGAGGGATGGTTCCGCACCGGCGACATCGGCCATCTGGACGCCGATGGCTTTCTCTTCATCACCGACCGCAAGAAGGAACTGCTCAAGACCTCGGGCGGCAAGATGGTGGCGCCTCAGCCCATCGAAAACAAGCTGAAGAACAATGCGCTGGTGGCGCAGGCCGCGCTGGTGGGCGACAGGCACAAGTTCATCTCGGTGCTGATCTCTCCCAACTTTGCCGCGCTGGAGGATTGGGCAAAGCAGCACGGCATTGAGACTGCAGTCACCGCGCCGAATTGGTGGCCGACAGCCGCGTGGTTGCCCTCTACGGCGAGATTGTGCGGGAGGTGAATGGCAATCTGGCCAACTTCGAGACTCTCAAGCGCTTCCGCGTGGTCGCCGAGGAGTGGACGCAGGAGTGGGGAGCTGACACCCTCAATGAAGCTCAAGCGCCGGGTGATTACGGCGCGATACGCGGAGGCGATCGACGCATTCTACGCCGACGAAGCAACCTCGCGCGGCGAATAGGCCTGGCCAGCCCTGCCGCCGATGGCGGCGCGATTGCGTCCACAGTCGTCCCAGGCCGCCAAAGAAGGGCGCGCCCCATGCGCCCACGGCCAGCAGAGCGCCGAAGAGAATAACCGCATCGATGCTGAGCCGCCCGTCGCGCGACCAGTACGCATCCGGTTCCAGGTCGAGCCAGATCGAAAACTCGTCCAGTGTCAGCGCCGCCCCCACGCCGAATCCGACCGACATCAGCCGGCTGAGAAAGATCGAAAGCGGTGAGTGCGACCGTCCCAGGTCGAGCAGCCAGCCGTACCCCACCAGCAGCAGGATCAGAATTCCCCACACCAGGTGGTGAATGTGCGTTCCATGAATCACCACCCACTGGAGTGGGTGGTGGTGCATGGGCGGCACATTCACCATCTGGTGTGGGGGATTCTGATTCTGCTGCTGGTGGGTTACGGCTGGCTGCTGGACCTGGGACGGGCGCACACCCCGCTGGCGATCTTCCTCAGCCGGCTGATGTCAATCAGTTACGGCGTGGGGGCGGCGCTGACGCTGGACGAGTTTTCAATCTGGCTGGACCTGGAGCCGGATGCCTACTGGTCGCGCGACGGGCGGCTCTGCATTGACGCGGTGATCCTCTTCGGCGGCCTGCTGGCGGTGGGCGCATGGGGCGCGCCGTTCTTTAGCGGCCTGGGTCGCATGTGGAGGCAAGCGCGGAGCCTTCGGCAAGGAACTGGGCCGCGGCTGAGCGCCTATTCGCCGCGCGAGGTTGCTTCGTCCGCGTAAAGTGCGTCGATCGCCTCCGCGTATCGCGCAGTAATCACGCGGCGCTTGAGCTTCATGGAGGGCGTCAGCTCGCCCGACTCGCTGCGTCCACTCCTCGGCGACCACGCGGAAGCGCTTGAGAGTCTCGAAGTTGGCCAGGGTTGCGATTCACATCCTGCACAATCTCGCCGTAGAGGGCAACTACGCGGCTGTCGGCCACCAATTCGGTCCGTGATGCAGTCTCAATGCCGTGCTGCTTTGCCCAATCGTCGAGCACGGCAAAGTTGGGAGAGATCAGCACCGAGATGAACTTGTGCCTGTCGCCCACCAGCGCCGCTTGCGCCACCAGCGCATTGGTCTTCAGCTTGTTTTCGATGGGTTGAGGCGCCACCATCTTGCCGCCCGAGGTCTTGAGCAGTTCCTTCTTGCGGTCGGTGATGAAAAGAAAGCCATCGGCGTCCAGATGGCCGATGTCGCCGGTGCGGAACCATCCCTCCTGGTCGAAGCACTCGGCAAGCGCCTCGGGCTTTTGCCAGTAGCCGGCAAAGATCGACGGCCCGCGAACCAGCAGTTCGCCGTCCTCGGCAAACCTCAGCTCCAAGTTGGGCAGGGGCACGCCGGCCGCGCCCATGCGGTGCCTGAGGGGCGTGTTAAGGGCGATCACCGGCGAAGTCTCGGTCAGCCCATAGCCCTCCCAGAGGGCGATGCCCACCGAGGCGAACCACTCGGCGGTGTCGATTCCCAGCGGCGCGCCGCCTACGACGAAGATCTTAACGCGGCCGCCGAAGGCCTCGCGCACCTTGGAGTAAGCCAGCCTGTCGGCCAGCCTCCACATCTGCGAGTCCGGCTTGCGGCCATCGTAAACCGTATCGCAATGCTTGCTGCCCTGAGCGATGGCCCAGGCCAGCAGGCGCTTCTTTAGCGGCGAAAGCCCGGCACGCCGCTCGACCTCCTGGCGAATCTTCTCAAAGACGCGCGGCACGCCCACGAATACCGTTGGCCGGATCTGGCGCATGGCGTCGGGCAGCTTGTCGAATTGCGAGCAATAGGCCACCTGCACCCCGTGGCCGTACATCACGTAGTCCAGTGCGCGAGCCGTGACGTGCGAAAGAGGCAGAAAGGAGATCAGGGCGTCGGCGGGGGTAAAGTCGAAGTCCATCGGAGCAACGTTCTGGTTGGCGGCAATGTTTCCGTGAGTAAGCGCCACCCCTTTGGGTTCGCCCGTGGTTCCGGAGGTGTAAATCAGAGTGGCCAGATCATCGGGCTGAACGGAGGAAACCATCTCGTCGAAGATGGGATCGCGATTGGTGCTGAAGGCGTCGGCCCCGGCAAGCACTTCGCTGAATGGGATGGCCCCCTCCGGCGGCGCGGCCGAATCCATGATGAGTATCCGCTCCAGTTGCGTCTGGTCGCGAACGGCGTTCAGCTTGTCAAACTGCTTGCGCGTGGAGACAACCGCGATCCGGCAGCCGGCGTCGTGAAGCAGCGCCGCCATCTGCTCGCCGGTAAGCGTGGGATAGATGGGCACATCGACGGCGCCGATGGCCAGGGCGGCGAAGTCCGTGACCGCCCATTCCCAGCGGTTCTCGCCAATCAGGGCGATGCGATCGCCCTTTTTCGCCCCAAAATCGAGAAATGCCCCTGCCAGAACCCGCACCCGCTGGTAGATCTGGTCCGAGGAGATTGATTGCCATTCGCCATACTGGTCCTGCCAGAGCATGGCGCGCGGGTTGCCAGCCGAGGCGACGCGGCAGAAGAGATCGTTGAGGGTGGAAATCTTGGCGACAGGTGTCATGAAGTTGAACAGCAGACCGGCTGGCTCTCCGCCGGGGCCAGTCGAAAGTGTAACAGCGCAGAGGGGTTGCGGTCCGCACAATCTTTCAGTTGCTCCATTCGGAGCATCCCCCGAACGGGCCATCCCCATCCCTCCTTCGTTGCACCTGTCCGATTTCGCGACATTCGCCGGGGGCGGCTCCCGGTTAGAGACCCGGTTGTGGTCTGTCCAGTAGATTGCTCTTGCGTACCGGAACGGCGACCCCGTAAGATGGGTGCGTTTGATGGCTTCTCGCGAATTGCGAATCGTTCAGATACCTGCGCTCTCATAGATCTTCAGGGCTCTGCCGTTGTGGGCGCGGGGCCGGCGCGGCTTGCCACTAGAACACACTGTCGCGGCGGTATCAGGGTGGATGGGTTCACTTGAGCTTCAGTATTGAGCCGTGTCGATCGGCTGCGGGACGTGTACTGCGGGGCTATCGGTAAGTGGAGTGACCGGGGAGTTTCATCCGGACAGCGACAAGCAAAATGCTTCAGGGCAATCGCATCAACGTCTTTTGTCGCGGATGCTGGCACCATTTGCTTCTTGAAATGGTCGAGGAGCGCGATTCCTCCCGTAGGGAGGGGCGAAAATAGCCCAGGGCGAAACCCTGGGAACGAGTCGAAGTTGGGATCCACAGCCCTGTAGGGGCGGCACGAACCCCAATCGCGCTCTCGATCTCTCTTCATGCAATCGCCCTGCAAAATGCTTTGAGACCCATGTTCCCGGCGCGCCTATTATGGCGTCAGTGAGTTGCGGCGGGCCCAATATTGGTTGTGGTGTCCCAACGACACTAAATTGAGCGTCACGATGGCCAAGTCACCGGCGGAGGATGAGTGAAAGAGAGACACTGGAATAACCTGGTTGGGTCTCTTCGGCATGGCAACTGCGTTCTCATGCTCGGTTCCGAGATTCCTGTCAAAGCGACTTCCACAGCTTCGACGATTGCCTCGCCGGACCAAACTACCTTGGCCGAGGAGCTTCGGCGGCGCCTGGCTCGCGAACTCGAAGAGGATAACCGCTCCCCCAGCGGGAACACCCTGGCGGCGCTTGCCCAGCAGTACGAAGATACCGAGGGATTCGGGGCGACCACCCTCCGCGCAACGGCCGAGATGGTCTTGCGTTCCCGCCAATATAGTCCATCCCCTGTGCACGAACAGTTAGCATCGCTTCCGTTTTCGCTCATCGTGACTACGAGCCAGGATGCCATGCTTTCGCAAGCACTTAAGGATGCGGGGAAGATACCGGTCACGCAGAGATACCATATGCGCGGCGACAAGAGAGATAATCCTGAGTTCGCGCTGCCCTGTTCTCCAGCTTCGCCAGTCGTCTTCCATCTCTTCGGGAGCGCTGAGGAACCATCGTCCCTGGTGCTAAGCGAGAACGACGTTCTCGACTTTCTGATAAGGGTGGTTTCTGAGAGGCCGCCTCTTCCCAATAGCTTGCTGCGTGCTCTCAAACGCGTTGGGCAGAGCTTTCTGTTCGTCGGTTTTGGAATCAGGCACTGGGATTTGCGCGTGCTCCTGAAAGTGCTTCTCCGCGCGCTCGAGCTGAATCGCAGCGGTCCCGCAATTGCAGCCGAACCCCTTAACACTCTGTTGCCGCTGGATCGCGACGAGATGATCCTCTTTTATCAGCGTGGCACGCGCGTGGAAGTGGAAGACGACGACATAGGGACATTTCTGGCCAAGCTCTCGCAACGATTGGAGGCAGACGGCGGGTTTGTTGGACAAGCTATGCCGCTGGGCCCTCGCCCCCGCGTGTTCATCAGCTACGCGAGGGAAGACGGGGATCTGGCCTCCAGAGTATTTGACTCGCTTCAACGGGCATACTTCGAACCCTGGCTCGACCAGGAGTCGCTTCAGGGCGGGGACGATTGGAACAAGCGCATCGAGGCGGATTTGGACGCCGCGGACTTCGCGCTCGTGCTGTACACACCGGCCTTCTGCCGGAAGACAGACAGCTATGTGAACAAGGAGGTGGCGCTGGCGTGTGAGCGCGCGCTTCGAGTGCGAGGCTCCTTCCTAATCCCTGTTCGCACCGTTGACCTGGCCGAGGCGGACCGGGTCGATGCGCTTCGGAAGTTCGATGAGATGGAACTGAAGGACTCGGAATTCGAAGCGGACATCGCGAAGATTATCTCAACCATGAAGCGCGAATATCAGCGCCGCAACCGCTAGAGAGTCATGATGGAAATCCTCCACCGCTATCCCGGCGCTCAACCGTTTCGCGACGACGAGTTCTCGCGCAGGACATTTTTCGGGCGCGAGCCGGCGTCGGTCGCGCTCACAGACCAAATCCTCGCGAATCGACTGGTGATTGTCTTTGCAAAGTCCGGTTTGGGTAAGACTTCGCTGCTTAGCGCCGGCGTGGCGCCGCGCCTTAGGGAAGCGGGCAGCTTGCCGCTTTTTGTGAGGGTCAACGATATTCAGCGCGGCCCCTTGTTTTCCGTCTTCGAGGGGGTGCGGGCGGAAGCCGAGCGGCAGCAGGTGGAATACGTGCCGGGAGATAGCAGTTCTCTCTGGAGTTTTTTCAAGACAGTGGAATTCTGGCGTGGCGATCTTCTTCTGGCGCCCGTGTTGATTCTCGATCAATTCGAGGAGTTATTCACACTGCAGCCGCAGGAGGCGCGAGAGGAGTTTCTTTCCGAGTTGGGATATCTGGTTAGGGGCATTGCCCCGCCGTCGCAGCCGAAGATCGAGTCAAGCGCGAGCGAAGGCCCGCCAGCTATCCGCGTGGTTCTATCGCTGCGCGAAGATTTCCTGGGATTGCTTGAAGAAGCTTCGGATCACATACCGGAGATACTGGATCACCGCTATCGTCTGGCGCCGCTGAGTTATGAGATGGCGTCCAAGGCGATCACCGGGCCGGCCGCGATCGAGTCCGGAGATATTTCTACAAGGGCATTCCGTCTGGAGCCGGAGGTTGTTACCTCGATCTTGGATTACCTGACCAGGACGGCTGCCGGAGCGCGCGGCCCCGCGGGGCGGTACGTAGAACCCTTCCATCTGCAGTTGATTTGCCAGCGCATTGAGAGAGTTGCCGCCTTCAAACAGCAGCAGACCAGCGCGGAAATCGTACTTAGCTTCAAGGATATCGGCGGCGAGGCCGCACTTGAGGACACGCTCGAGAGTTTCTATTCCGATGCGATCCGGTCGCTGCCGGCCAGATATCTGCGCGGCGCGGTCCGTGTATTGTGCGAAGAGTATCTCATCAGTCCCGAGGGACGCAGGCTGAGCGTTGAAGAGCGCGAACTGCTTCGGCAGTTGAAATTGCCGCGTGAGACATTGAGCCAATTGGTGGAGCGCCGATTATTGCGCACCGATCGGAGGTCCGACAGCACCTACTACGAATTGAGTCACGATGCATTGGTGCAGCCCGTGCTTGCGAGCCGGCGATTGCAAGCTATGGTGGTTAGCTGGGCAGCGGTTCTGGCGGGCTCGATCGTTGGCCTGGCGGCGGGCGGCGTGATCCTGATTCTTGTGGCTTACTTGTTTTCCTCGTCGAAAAAAACGGGTTCCGATTATTTTGCGTTTTCCGTCCTTGTGCTTCTCTTTCTTTTTCTAGGGACTGCGGGTCTCGCCTGGTTCAGATCCGGCATCCGGAAGCTTAGGCGCTATCGCAGCCATACCCCGAGCGAAATAGCGCGATCCCTGCCGACGCTCTTGCCGCTCAAAGACAGATTGCTGGGATGGGTCATGCTGGTTACAGGGCCCACGCTCTTCACTGTGTGGGGATGCGTTGGGCTCTTCGGCCTGCTCAAATACGGAGTTCCGATTGCCACGCACGGCAAGGTACCGGGATGGCTTGGCTGGATGGAAGGGGACATACTCGAAGCATGGCCGATTGTGCATGACCATCCAGTGGTCGAAATGCTGTGGTGGGGCATCGAGTATTCCGTAATAATTCTGTTTGGTTACCTGTCTTTGCGGCAAGGGGCCCGCAAGCTATGGCCGCATAAGTTCACGGGCAGGCGCAAAGCCGCGCCCGTACCGGGCGTCGATCAGGCGCCTTCGTTGGTTCTGGCGTCGGTCAAGGCGCTGTTCGGATGCATTGCGATGATAGTGGCGGGTCTGGGCCTCTATACGCTTAGGAACTGCGCTTCTGCCTGGCATGGAAACCTCCCGTACTGGCTTACCTGGACAATCGTAAGTTACAGGTTTTCGGATGCCTGTCAGGTCATCTCTCAAAAGGGCCCGGACTGGGAAGGGATTAGTTTCGCATTGTTCTTTGTCGCGCTGCTTTTCCTTGCGGTTGCGTTGCTTCGCGACGGAGTTGTGGGGGTGTACAGGGCGCTCCGCCATCGACAGCTTGCCCTGCCAGGAAAACGGCTCCAGCGGGCTATGGTCGCCGCCGCTGCATGCGCAGTTCTGATTGCGGGGTCGTTTTTGCTATGGACCCATTTCGGCTCACGGTCAAGAGAACAGAGCGAACTGGGCCAGATGCAGCAAGGGCGGGCCGTAGCCTCGAATCCCGATCTGGCTGCTCCATGGTCGGAATGGGCGGTAGGAGACGATGCGGCCATCCTGCACAGCGAAGACGGCGGCCGTACCTGGAAGACACAAAACAGCGGCAAGGGATCGTTTCTCTCGGTAGCCTTCCCCACACGCCTGTCGGGCTGGGCAGTAGGTAACGGCGGCGCCATCTGGCATAGCGAAGATGCCGGCGAAACGTGGGTAGCACAGGCCAGCGGAAGCACCGCGGCACTCTGGTGCGTGACCTTTGCCGGACCGGAGTCTGGCTGGGCAGTGGGAGTTGACGGCACAATTCTGCACACCGAGGATGGCGGCAGCGCTTGGAAACCGCAGATGAGCGGAACCCGTGACTCCCTTGCGATCATAACCTTTGTTACCAGGCAATCGGGCTGGGCGGCGGGCGACAATGGCACAATTCTGCACACCGAGGACGGTGGCAGCAGTTGGAAACCGCAGATGAGCGGAACCATCCGCAGCTTGTCTGGGCTGTCCTTTCCAACCGCGTCTTCGGGCTGGGCGGTGGGCAAGAAGGGCACAATCCTGCACACCGGGGACGGCGGCCGCACGTGGAGGTTCCAAGCCAGCGGTATCCGGTCGGATGCGTACTCGGTAGCCTTTGTCACGCCGCGGTCAGGCTGGGTAGTGGGCGACGGCGGTGTCATCCTGCACACCGATGATGGCGGCAGCACATGGAGGTTGCAAGCCAGCGGCACAAGGGCGGAGTTGGCCGAAGTCAACTTTGTCGCGCCGCAGTCAGGCTGGATCGTGGGCCGCGGCGGCGCCATCCTGCACACCGAGGACGGCCACACGTGGTCGCAACAGAAAAGCGGCACCGGCGCGCTTCTCGAGTCAGTAACTATTGTCAGACCCTACGGCGCGATCGGCGTTGAGTTAAAGGATGTGCCAAACGCGGCTGTGGCGGCGGCAAACGCTGTCAGCTACCGCATCGCGGTTCAGAGTGTCGTACCCGGCGGTCCCGCCGACGAGGCCGGCCTGAAGACCGGCGACATCGTTGTTGCGCTGAACGGCAAACAGGTGAAGAGCACAAGCGACATGGTGGATGAGGTTTTCGATCTGAAGCCGGGAACCGATGCCAAGCTGGACTATGTGCGCAATGGTATGGAGCGAACCGTGGATGTGAGGATCGGCGACGGATCGAAGCCCTTTGCCAGCCAGGCCGCGCGTTAGGCCGGATGGAACCAAAGGCGGGCCGGAAATGGTAGAAACGCAGCTGGGCTGGCGCGGCGAGCGGCCTCATGAATTCAGCCATGTTCGCGTGGACCAAATCGGCGGCAGCGGACCGGCCATTGCCGCAGCCACGGTCGTCGATTTGGGGCGAAGCCGAAGCAGAACGCCGGCGAGTCCTTCGGAGCCGAAGACTTCAACGCCAAACCTTGGAACTTGGCGAAATCGACTTTGACCTCTGTGCTTGCGGTAGCGGGCTTGCCCCCCCTGGTGGCGGGACAGAACCTGTACTGCCAAACAGCGGCCTCGGCTTTCCGGTCCAATCCAAACCCCAGCCCGCGCCTCGCGCGAACCTCTTTCGGCAAGCCCTCTGCACTCACCAGCACCGTAACTACAGTTCGGCCGTCAAAGAGTAAGCCGGCGGTTGGCGCGGCCCTCGGCTATCGCTGGGACGGCAAGTGTTGCCAGCTGTGGTTTCGGACCCGGCCAGACAGCTTCAACGACGAGCGCCTGATCGTTTGATCCTCCGAACTATAAGCATCCGCAATCATCGAACCACCAACGGTACCGGCCAAACCCCCGGATTCGACGCCGGCTCCAGATCGTGCGCTCCGGGCACGGGAACGGGGAACTCGCCCTGCGCCTGCGCGTCCAGGTGCCGCGGACGGCTTTCGCCGGTTAGATGCTGGCCATCGATCTTCTTCTGTAGCGTGATGAAGGCGTGCATCAGCGCCTCCGGCCGCGGCGGGCAGCCCGGAATATGCACGTCAACGGGGATATAGCGGTCAATCCCTTTCAGCACGTTGTAACCTTGCTTGAACGGCCCGCCGGAGATAGCGCAGGCGCCCATCGCGATCACATACCTGGGCTCCGCCATCTGGTTGTAGAGGCGCGCCACCTGCGGCGCCATCTTCTTGGTCACCGTGCCGGAGACGATCATCAGGTCCGCCTGCCGCGGAGAGGGCCTGAAGACCTCGGCCCCGAAGCGCGCCAGATCGTAGCGGGCCATGGTGGTGGCGATCATCTCGATGGCGCAGCAGGCCAGCCCGAACTGCATGGGCCAGATCGAGCTGCGCCGGCCCCAGTTGTATAGCTCCTCGATGGTGGTAACGAAGACGCCCTGCTTGCCCAGTTCGATCTTCAGCCCTGATTCCACAGCCATCGCCGCCTCCAGTTTCAAGGTATCAGGTCTGCGAGAGCAGGGACCAGGGACCCATTAAGTGAACAGTATTAACCCTAGCCGCAAGAAAAGGAGACGCGGCGAGGGTGGGGCACCCAGCAGAGGCTGAAGCCCGCATCGATTTTGCAGCATTTACGGCACGACTGAAGTCGTGCCCTGACCCTTCTGCCGGCCCGAGAGGAGTTCTTCCGCAGCCTGTGAGGTCGTGCCCTTTCAAACCGGACTTCCACCGCGGGCGGCTAACGCTCATCCCGTCCCGGCCGGAGCATGAGATCCTTGATGGCTTCGCGGGGGTCTTTGCCTTCGTTGAGGATGAGTTCCATCTGCTCGGCGATGGGCATTTCGATGTGGTGCATTCGGGCGAGGCCGAGGGCGGCGCGGGTGGTGAGGACGCCTTCGGCGACTTTGCCGCCCAGGCTATCGAGGATCTCAGGGAGGCCGCGGCCCTGGCCGAGCGCCTGGCCGACGGTGCGGTTGCGGCTGAGGGAGCCGGTGCAGGTGAGCACCAGGTCGCCAACGCCGGAGAGGCCGGCGAGGGTTTCGCGGCGGCCTCCGCAGGCCACGGCGAGGCGGGTGATCTCGGCGATGCCGCGGGTCATGAGGGCGGCGGCGGAGTTGTGGCCGAGGCCGACTCCGGCGGCGACTCCGGCGGCGATGGCGATGACGTTCTTGAGCGCGCCGCCGAGTTCGACGCCGATGACGTCGGTGGTGGTGTAGAGGCGGAGGGTCTCAGACGAGAACTCCTGCTGGATGAGGGCGGCGATGGCGGGGTCGTTGAAGGCGACGGTGACGGCGGTGGGCTGGCCCTGGGCGACTTCAAGCGCGAAGCTGGGGCCGCTGAAGGCGCCGATGGGCAAAGCGAGGCCGATTTCGGCGAGGCTGGCGGCGATGACCTGGGTCATGCGCAGGAAGGTGCGATCTTCAACACCCTTGGTGGCGCTGACGACGATCTGGCCGGGGTGGAGATGGGCGCGGAGGCGGGCGAGCGTGGGGCGGAGGAACTCGGAGGGGACGACGGAGACGACGATCTCGGCATCGGCGACGGCGGCGTCGTCGCCGGTGACGGCGATGGCGGGGGGGATGGGAAAGCCGGGGAGGAAGAGAGTGTTTTCGCCCGCGTCGATGATTTCCTGGGCAAACTCGGGGCTGTGCGCCCAGAGGGTGATCTGGTGGCCGCCGCGGCGGTGGAGGGAGAGGGCGATGGCGGTTCCCCAGGCGCCGGAACCGAGGACGACGATGCGGCTCATGCGCTTTCCGTCCTTTGTTTTGGCGATCCAAGGCGGGATTCCGTGCCGGCAAGCAGGCGGCGGATGTTCTGGTGGTGCTTGGCGATGATGAGGAGGGCGACGGCGAACTGGACGGCGATGAAGAACGGGCGGCCGAGGGCCGGTTGACCAGTAGCCAGGCAAAGACGGGAAAGCTGGCCGCGCCGAGGATGGAGGCCAGCGAGACATAGCGGCTGATGAGGAGGACGAGAGCGAAGACGGTGATGGCGGCCAGAGCGGCCCAGGGAGCGGCGACCAGGAAGACGCCAAAGCCGGTGGCTACGCCCTTGCCGCCGCGGAAGCGAAGCCAGACGGGGAACATGTGGCCGAGGACGGCAAAGAGAGCGGCGAGAGCCTGGGCGGTGCGCGCCGGAGCGGCGGGCATGAGCAGCGCCGCCGAGCAGAGCGCCAAGCCAGACGGCCGAGCAGCCCTTGAGCATGTCGAGCAGGAAGGTGGCCGCGCCCAGGCCCTTGCCGCCGGAGCGCAGCACGTTGGTTGCGCCGATGTTGCCGCTGCCGACGGTGCGGATGTCCTGGTGGCGGAAGATGCGGACCAGCAGGTACCCGGTGGGGATGGACCCGAGCAGATAGGCGGCGGCCGCGATGAGCAGACTTGCGAGGAGCATGACGAGTGAGAGTTTAGCAGGTGCCACCCGCGGGGGGGGGCAGACGACGTCTGCGCGCCAAGCGGATGAGTGCTTAGTCGGAGATCATCAGCTCGCCGGGAACGATGGGCCGGGTGCGATAGAGCAGGCCGCGCTGCGCGAGCAGACCCATGAAGAGCAATGCGGATACATAGACGAGCAGCTTGATCACGTCGCCCGCATGGCTGCGCGGCAAGGTCTTCCACAGTACGAGCAAAAGCGTCTGCGCGGCGGTGACAGCCCAGACGGAGCCGTAGAAGTAGCGGCGCTCGGTGCCTTCGGTCCTGGTGGAGGGGCCGACGCGGGGCAGCTTGCCAAAGGCGCCAAGCAGCAGAATGAAGGCGCAAAGCGGCAGATAAGCGAAGTTATAGATCTGCTTCATGTACCAGACGCCGGTGAAGACAGCAATGGCGAGACCGGCGAGGTTGAGCAGGGCGAAGTTCAGCACGGCGTTCCAGGCGAAGGTGTAGCAGATGCGGCGGTAGAGGGGATTGGGCCTGTCCTCGTCGAAGCGGAGGATATAGGGGCGGGGTTCAGCGCCGGGCAGTTGGCCGCGCAACAGGGCGATGCCGGTACCGATCAGGACGGCGGCAAGCCATGCCAGGTTGCCCCAATGAAAGCCGCGGGCAAAAAGCGAGAATGTCAGGGGTCCGGGGGTGAGAAAGAAGACCCAAATCCAGATGGGCCAGTGGCACAACCGATAGATGCGGGTGTTGCGTTCGCGGATCTTCCGCGCCTGGGCAAATTCCACTTTTCCGCGATATTGCATTGGCAAAAGTCTCTCAGGGCCATGGGGAGAGCGTCAATCCTTGAAGGATGCGGGGCTGGGACGGCAATTCGATCCGGCCAGGGGGCTTGCGGGGCGGGGGAGCGATTTCAGCGCTGAAGGATAGCCTGGCGGGCGGAGCGAACCTCGGCGGCCAGGACTTGCAGGACCTTGAACGAAATGAGCGGATCGGATTCCATGAGGGCGATGAAATCGTCGCGAGTGACGAAGCCCAGTTTGGCCCCGCTGAGCGCCGTGGCGGTCAGCGTGTATGGCTCATTGCCGACGAGCCCGGGGAGGCCAAGCAGAGAACCGGCGGCCGCCTGCGCTGACAGGATGACTTCGCCCGCCGCGGAGGTCATGGTGAGGGTAACCTCTCCCTTATGGAGAATGTAGAGGCCGGCAGGCGTGTGTCCCTGACGGAACAGAACGCTGTCGGCGCCGCAGGAAAGCTCGATGGCTCGCCGGCCAAGCGCCAGGATCAGAATCGGATCGGCGACAAACGCGGATGCGTCGAGGTTCATGTGCGGCCTCCACCTGGGAAAGCGGGAAACGTGCGGAGCGAGGGCCTTCAAGGACTGTGGGCCTATGGTCGCACCGATCTAAGTGGCGGAAATGTGATGGGTGTCACCTGTCGGTGGTTAACACTCGGGGCAGGCTGGCGTTTTGAGGTTGGGTTGGCGCAAAGGAGGCATTATGGGAGCGGTTGGCGTATCTTGGTAGACATGAGCGACGGATTGGCGGTTTCGGTTCTTGATTTTGTGGGGATGCGCGTTGGGGAGCCGGCGGGGAGCGCGATTGCGCGATCGGTCGAGCTGGCGCGGCGCGCGGAGGGATGGGGCTACAAACGCTACTGGCTGGGTGAGTTCCACTCGATAACGGGGCTGGCCTGCTCGGCGACGGCGGTGTTGATTGGGCATCTTGCTTCGGCGACAGAGCGGATTCGCGTTGGCAGCGGCGGGGTGATGCTTCCGAATCATCCGCCGCTGGTGGTGGCCGAGCAGTTTGGGACGCTGGATGCGATCTATCCGGGGCGCATCGATCTCGGTGTGGGAAGAGCTCCGGGCGGAGATTCGCACGCCATGCGGGCCCTGGGCCGGGATATGGGGCACGGCGACATTTTCTCGAAACTCGACGTCTTTTCAGAGCGCCTCGAGGAGTTGCGGGGCTATCTGCAAGCTGAGAAGCCGGGGCAGCAGGTCAGGGCGATTCCAGGCCAAGGCAGCGACGTGCCGGTTACGGTGCTCGGTTCGAGCTGCTTCAGCGCGCAGATTGCGGCGAACCTGGGGCTGCCGTACGCCTTTGCCGCGCACTTTGCGCCTGAGTTCAGGGTTGAGGCGGCTGAACTCTACCGGACGCAGTTCAAGGTGAGCGGGGCGTTGCGCAAGCCGTACCTCATTATGGCAGTGCCGGTGGTTGCAGCGGAGACGGATGGCGCTGCGCGGCGGGTGTTTACCACGGCGCAGCAGCGGTTCCTGAGGCAGGCAAGGAACGAGCCGGTGGGGTTGCTGCCGGCCGTGGATTCCATGCAGCCGCTGTGGTCGGCAAAGGAGCAGGCAGCTGTTGAGGCCAAGCTGGCCGCGGCGATCGTGGGATCGGACTGGACGGTGAAGGCGGGGCTCGAAAAGCTGGTTCGGCAAACCGGCGCCGACGAGGTGATCGTGGTGACGGATACCTTTGAGCAGGCGGATCGGCTGGAGTCGTATCGAAGGGTGGCCGAGGTCGCTGCCAAGATCGAGATTCAACCAGAACAAGGCAAGGTTGCCAAGGGTGTTGAGAAGACTTCGTCCTGACCCGCGTCGCGGTATTCCCGAAAGGGTTCGCGTCCTCACTTGCCCGGTGTGAAGTTCTGCCTATTGTGTCAGGGCACGACTTTAGTCGTGCCGCAAGCGGCCAATTCAAATTCCGGCTTTAGCCGCTGCGGCACTGCAAATAACTGATAACACAAACCGCAGGGGCTAAAGCCCAACATGATTTTGTGGCTGTTCCGGCACGACTAAAGTCGTGCCCTGACACTCTTTGCAGTTTCAATGGAGTTTTGCAAACGGCTCCCGCGTCAAGGAACTCCCGCACGGTTCCATTTCCCTAATTGCGCTTTGAGAGAACGTGCCGATTGTTTGTGGACACGACTCTTGTCCCCGATGGGCAGACGGACAGGGCTCGAGCACACTTGTTCGAAGTTCCCTAAAGCATCCGCCCAACATCCCGCAACTGCCGCGCCGTGGCCTCGAGAAAGGTCTCGGTGCTGGCGCCCGCGGGCGGTTCCAGCCCAGACTTCGCGTGGATGGCGGAGGCGATGCGCAACGCCAATGCTCGCCGCGTCTCAAGGCTCATATCCAGCCGCCGCGCAAAGAACCCCTCCAGCACCTCCAGGTCGGCCGCCGAGAGCTTGGCTATGCCGGTAGCTGGCAGCGTGACGGCGGTGTGCGGCTCCGGGATCGGGGCGCGCGGTGCAAATACCTGCGCGGTGAAGGTGCGGGAGCCTGAATCGTTCCACAGAGGATTCTCCTGCTCGCGATCCCTGACCACCAGTGTGCCGGCGGCCAGGTCGCCCAGCCGCTGATGCTGGCGGGTAGAGAACATGACGATGACGCCCACCGCATAGAAGAACGGAATCTGGTCGGCATATCGAACCAGATTGCGAGCCATGGACTCGAAGAGACCGATGGCCCGGCCGGATCGCTGGATAACGCGAATCCGGGCTACCCGCTTGCCGGGAGTGCGGCCGTTCCAGAAGGCCTCAAAGAGCGTGAAATAGCCCCACTGAAGCAGAAACAGGAGAAAGATGCCGATCGCCGTGGCCCACTGCGCCGAGGCCTTGGAGAATGCCTTGAGGCCTGGCATAAAGAGCGAAAACGCCACGACAAGGACCAGCAGCCCCGCGCCCCAGATCAGGTAGTCCACGAGAATCGCGATGAAGCGGCTGCCGATGCCAGCCAGCGGCATCTCGATCTCCACCAGTTCCGGGGTGTCGATGTTAAGCTGGTCAGAACTCAAGTCCATGGCGCAAATCCTCTCAAACCAGTGGATTCTCAAGCGGCGGCCGCACTGGGACCGCATGTCGGCCCTGCTCACCCAGTCGGACGCGCGCGGACTGGGTCAGCTCAGCCGCGCCGAGTTGCAGGAGATGGCCCTGCTTTACCGCCAGGTGGCCGCGGACCTCTCGGTGCTGCGGCAAGACTCGACCGCCCGCAGCTATGCGCTGCATGTGAATCAATTGCTGGCTCGCGCTCACCATATCATCTATTCCGGCCGGAAGACGAATCTTCTTACGCTACTTCGCTTCCTGAGGGACGAATATCCCGCCATCTTTCAGCGGCAGATCGGCTTCGTACTGGCTGCTCTCGCGGTTTCAGTGGCCTGGGGAGTGCTGGGCGCGGTCATCACCAGCGTGCATCCAGAGTTCATGCGCATGTTCGTGAGCCCAAAGATGATCGAAACCATGGAGCGGCGCCATTTGTGGACCGAATCCGTCGTGACCGTCGCTCCCCTGGCCAGCAGCGCCATCATGACCAACAACCTCTCGGTCTGCTTTGTGAGCTTTGCCGGGGGCATCCTCTTCGGGCTGGGCAGCTTCTATTCTCTGGTCACCAACGGCTTGATGCTGGGCGTGGTCGGCGTGGCCTGCCATCAGTACGGCATGTCGCTGGCCCTATGGAGCTTTGTGGCGGCTCACGGCGCGCTGGAGCTGCCTTCGATCGTCATCGCCGGAGCGGCCGGCTTCCGCCTGGGCTACGCCATGCTCTTCCCCGGCGCCCTGCGCTGGCGCGATTCGGTGGCCCGCGGCGGCATCGAGGCCACCCGCCTGGTCTCCGGCGTCATTCCCCTGCTGGTCATTGCCGGCACGCTTGAGGGCTTCTTCTCGCCCTCGCAAGCCCCCATCTGGCTCAAGTTCACGGTCAGCGGCCTGCTCTTTTCTCTGCTGCTCATGTGGCTATTTCGGCCGGTGAAGGCCGCTGCGCAAGGGGCATGATTGCGGAACAGCGACTTGTACACTCGCAAAGGCGGAAACAGCACGGAACCACACCAGCTCGCTACTCCGGCGGCAACAGAGGCAGGGTCAGATTTTTGGCTGCATCGGGACGGCTGCGCGGGGCCTTCTTGAAGGTCGCATCCCGGCGGTGTAGTGGGTACTCCGGCTGCTTGCCCTCCAGAATCTGCTGGATGGTGAGGATTTGCAGCTTGGGGTAGGTAGTGCCGTCAGTGGATTTGTAGAATCCGGTTTCGGCCGCCTCGCGGAGCATGGGTCTGGTCGGCTCCTCAAAGCAAAGGAAGACGCCGATCTGCGCCTTTTCTCGGTCGAGCACGCCCAAAAGGTCGCGAATCTGCGAGACCGTCACGCCGCCCGCCTTGACCGAAAACACGATCTGCTTCGACTGGCCGGAGTCGTCGTCGTGAAAGTAGAGCCGCCCATCGATGCCGCGGTCGGCGCCCTTTTTCTGGTCGGCAGGACGCGCGCCCACCTGCCCCAGCGCCCACCACTGGAACTGGTATTTGTCTTCGGCGGCAAGGGCAGCGGCTCCGGCGTAGTCCGTCGGCTCGCCAGTCACGTCGTAGGTGGACTTGATCTCCGGCCCGAAGCCATCGGAGAGCCGCTTCTTGATGAGACCGATGGCCAGGTGGGTAATGTCGATTCCAATCCAGCGGCGGTTGAGCCGCTGGGCTACCTGGACGGTTGTGCCGCAACCGCAGAATGGATCAAGGACAAGGTCGCCTTCGTTGGAGCTGGACTTGAGAATGCGCTCAAGCAGCGCTTCGGGCTTTTGGGTCTGGTAGCCAAGCCCTTCATCCGACCATGAAACAACAGGTTGAACATCCTTATCCGCCCAAATGTCTTGAAGCACTGCGCCCTTCATGTCTTTGAGGTAGCGCTTGAATCTCGGAAATCCATTTTCGGTGAAGTAGATTCGTCCAGACTTCACATATTGGTCGATTTTTCCCTGGGAGAATCGCCAATGCGATCCCGGGGGCGGGTTTCTGAGGATCCCCTTAAAAAGCCGGGCTGGTCCCGGACCGGCTGCGGCGACGTCACCCGATGCCCATCTGCTGCCGTCAGCGTCTCTGTAACGATAATACTTTTCCACATAATCCGTCTCATAAGGCTGATAAACCTTGTTCCAAGTGAAGTCTTCCGAGGCTGCGTAGAACAGTATGACGTCATGAATGCGCCCAGCCCTCTTGCCGTCACTGTGAGCCGTTGTGCGCTTCCAGATCATCTCATTCCGAAAGAACTGCGGCCCAAACACCGCGTCCATCAGAATCTTCAGGTAGTGGCTGGCGGTGGGGTCGCAATGCAGATAGATGGAGCCGGTCTCCTTGAGGACGCGGCGCAGTTCGATGAGCCTTGGGGCCATCATCGCCAGATAGGCCATCATGTCGGAGTTGAAGAGGAATGTCTTGAAGGCGCGCAGCGCATCGCCCACCCGGCCGCCCTGCTCGACGATCTGCTCATAGGAGCGCTGGGCCTCGATGTTCCACTCCCATGTGTCCTCGAAGGCGTGAATCTGGGAGCTGGACTGCGAGCCGTCCTTCTCGGCGAAGAGCACGTTGTAATCCTGCCGGGAGTTGAAGGGCGGGTCCAGGTAGACGAGATCCACCGACTCGTCCTTCACGTACCGCTTGAGGACATCCAGGTTGTCGCCGTAATAGAGCGTGTTCTTGCCAGTGGCCACGAGATTGGCTAGAGATTACCACAGAGTGCGTGTTAACAGTGAACCGGCCCTGCCCAGTAAAGCGCCTTACACTTTCACGAAGCGGCTGGTTGTCCCCGATCCCCGCCAGTTCCGCCGGCCGCCCGAACGATTCTTCGAGAATCTCTCGTCAATCGGGCTGCTTTCGGTGCATAATCTCAGGCAACGCAGGTTGTGCCCCCAGTTCATCCCCCATCCACAACCTTCGAGGAGCGGCCCATGATCGATCTGAATGAAGTTGGAGCGTTTCCTGAACTCGCCCCGCGCGGGCTTTTCAGCGTCCGATTCGGGATTTATCTTCCCGGTATTCACTCAAGCGACAACTTCGAGGTGGTGGCGCGCGTCATTCACAGCCTCGACCAGTTCGACCCCGGCGTTTCGGCCGCCAGCTTTCCGCTTGTGTGGCAGCAGGGCAGCGCTCTTGACCTGTGGACAGCCACCGTCGTGCTCAAGCCCGCCCCTGGGTCGCGCCTGGGACAAATCGGAGAGCATCTCTACCGCTATGAACTCTGGTGGACGCCGCCCGGCGGCGCGCGGCAATGCATCTCGCCATGGATCGTCGATCCATTTGCGCGCGCTGCCGAGATGGGGCGGATGCCGGCCTTCGCGCTCGATCCCGCGCCGCTTCCATTCGCCTGGACGGACGATGCCTACAAGACGCCGGAGCTGGACGATCTGGTGGTCTACGAGTTGCAGGTCAAGGAGTTCAACGATACCTTCGACGGCGTGGTGGACCGGCTGACTTACTTGGCCAGCCTCGGCGCCAACTGCATCGAGTTGATGCCAGTGACAAGCTCGCACCTGGACTTCGACTGGGGCTATGGGCCGCTGCATTACTTTGCGCCCGGCGCGCGCTTCGGCGGGTCGGCAGGACTCAAACGCCTGGTCGACGCGGCCCACGCGCGCGGGATTGCCGTCATTCTCGACGTGGTCTACGAACACGTCGATACCATGTTTGCTTATTACTCGGTCTATAACAGCCTGGCCGCCGCGGCGGGTTCGCCGAACCCGCCCAGTCCCATGATAGACGGATGGAATATCTATGGCTTCGGTCCCAAGCCGGACTTCACCGTTCCATTTACGCTGGATTACTTCCTCACTGCCAACAAGCAATGGCTCGACGAGTATCATGTCGACGGCTTCCGCTACGACGAAGTTACCGACCTTTACGTTCCTCCCATGGATGCCGGTTACCGGACTCTTGTCCAGAATACTTATCTGCACTCTCTCTTGCTGCCGCGCTTCCAGGGCGTTGGCGGCTACAGCCGCATCGTTCAATGCGCCGAGGCCCTGGACAAGGCGCAGGGCGTGCTCGCCCAGAGTTATACCAACAGCGCATGGCAGAACGGCCTGCTCTATCTTGCCGAATCCGTAGCCGGCGGCGCCGCTCCGCAGGACAGTTATGCCCACCAGCTGGACCCCAGCTTCATGGGATTCCCCTCAACCACGACCGCCGTCGATGCCGCCGGCAACGCCCTACAAATGCCGGTTGCGCCGTTCCAGTACATCGAGTCGCACGATCACAGCCAGTTGATCGTCTATGCCAGTCCCGGCAGCGACACCGGCGATCCCATCCCCGAGGGAGACCGCAGCCGCTTCTACAAGCTGCAGCCCCACGCCATCGCCCTCTACACCTTGCAAGGCATCCCGATGTTATGGCAGGGCCAGGAGTTTGCCGATAACTATGCCCTGCCGGATAACGGCCTCGACCGGGTTCACCTGGAGCGAGTAACTCACTGGGAGTACTTCTACGATCAATACGGCAAGGAGCTGATAAGTCTCTACCGTAGGCTAGGCAACCTGCGGCGCAGTGTTAGCGCCCTGCGCAGCCGGGCATCGTACTACTACTACGAGCAGTCGCTGCAAGGCACGCAGGTGCTTATCTATTCGCGCCACGCCGTGGCTGCCGGGGCCAACCCCGAGTCGTGGGCGCTTGTGCTGCTGAACTTCTCCGATGGGGCCGCCGAGGTCAACGTCCCATTCCCGGTCGCGGGCACATGGCGCGAGATGCTCGACGATACTCTGCGCCCGGCCCCGCTCGAAGTCCGACCCGCCGCGGATGGCGAGGAGATCGCCTTGCTGGCGCCCTCGAACTACGGGCAGATTTGGGTGAAGACAGCCTGAGATTTGACTCAGGCTGTCCTCAGCCCCGCCTTCGCTGCTACACTCCCCCTTCAGGGAAACTTGCGCAGGATCGGTTGCGCTCACCCGGAGGCTATTCTTGCCCGACTCTCAGCCCCCCGTCTTTCAGCCCCCCGTCTTCAAGCCTTTTGTTGCGCCCGGCGAAAACCGCCCGGAGTTCACCCTCCGCGCCCTTCTGCTCGGCTCGTTCTTCGGCATAATCTTTGGCGCCGTCACGGTTTACGTGGGACTGCGCGCCGGCCTCACTGTAGCCGCCTCCATCCCCATCGCGGTGCTCTCCATAAGCATCCTGCGCGCCTTCGGCCGCGCCTCCATCCTCGAGAACAACATCGTCCAGACCACCGGCAACGCCGGCCAATCCATCGCCTCGGGCGTCATCTTCACCCTGCCCGCGCTGGTCTTTCTGGGCTTCGACCTCGAATACTCCCGCATCTTCATGCTGGCCCTGATCGGCGGCTGGCTGGGCGTGCTCTTCATGATTCCCCTGCGCCGCCAGCTCATCGTTCAGGAGCACCACGCCCTGCCTTACCCGGAGGGCACCGCCTGCGCCGACGTGCTCATTGCGGGCGAGCGCGGCGGCTCCTTTGCCAGCCGCGTCTTTCTCGGCCTCGGCCTGGGCAGCCTTTACACCCTCTTCCAGAACAGCAACCTCTTCAAAGCCTGGCCACATGCTCCGGAGTACCGGCCCGACTTCGGCCCCCAGCACGTGCTCAAGGGAGCATCCGTGTATGCGGATGCCACCTCGGAGTACCTGGGCGTGGGTTACATCATCGGCCCCAAGGTGGCCGGCGTCATCTTTGCCGGAGGCGTGTTTTCGTGGCTTGTGGTCATGCCGCTGATTTACTTCTTCGGCAAGGATCTCGGCCATTCCGTCTACCCCGGTCAGATTCCTATCGCACAGATGACTCCCAGCGACCTTTGGGCCACCTACATCAAGCCCATGGGCGCGGGCGCGGTGGCTGCCGCCGGATTGATCACCTTGCTCAAGACGCTGCCCACCATCGTCGGAGCCCTCACCGCCGGTTTCAAGACCATGCGCCCCGGCGCAGCGGCCGCACAAGCCAAACCCATCCGCACGGAAGACGATCTGTCCATGCGGGTCGTGCTCATCGGCTCGCTGCTCATAGTTGCCCTCATGTTCCTCTTTCTTGAGTTCAAGCCGGTACCAGGCGCATTCGTGGGCTGGGCCGCCAACCTGGCCGCATCGCTGCTGGTGGTCGTCTTTGGATTTCTCTTTGTTACCGTCAGCTCGCGCATCGTGGGACTGGTCGGTTCCTCGGCCAGCCCGGTCTCCGGCATGACCATCGCCACGCTCATGGCCACCTGCGCCGTCTTCCTGGTCATGGGTTGGACCCTCCCTGCCTACGGCGCTCTCGCCATCACCATCGGCGGAGTCGTCTGCATCGCCGCGTCCAACTCCGGCGATACCTCGCAGGACCTCAAGACCGGCTACATCATCGGCGCAACGCCGCGCCTGCAGCAGATCGCCCTCATCATCGGCGTCGTCGTCTCCACCATCGTCATCGGTTTAACGCTCAACCTGATGAATACCGGCTTGCAGGAGTTCCACGCGGCCGCGCAGCCGTGGGAGATCAATGGGACTCATCCCGGCGTCTCCGTCCAGTCTGACAATCAGCACCTTCCTGGGCAGATTCGCGTTGTAGCCGCCGACAATACGACAACCCTTCACAAGAGCTCCGAGTACACCGTCCTCAACGCCATCGGCTCCTCCGAGTTGCAGGACGGCAAGTACCTCTACTCGCCGGCGACCGGCCGCATCGAGGTGCATTGGATTCAGGGAATCGGCAGCGCCAACGCCCCCGCGCCGCAGGCCAAGCTCATGGCTACGGTCATCAACGGAATCCTGAGCCGCAAGCTCCCCTGGGGACTTGTGCTGCTCGGCGTCTCTCTGGTCATCGCCGTCGAGCTACTTGGCATCCGCTCCCTGACCTTCGCCGTCGGAGCTTATCTGCCCATCGGCACCACCCTGCCCATCTTTTGCGGCGGGGTCATCCGCTGGTTGGTCGACCAGGCCGTCAGGAAGGCCGGCGCGGCAGAGCCGGAGGGCGACATCTCACCCGGCTCCCTCTTCGCCTCCGGGCTGATCGCCGCCGGCGGCATCGTCGGCCTGCTGGGCGTAGCCCTCAAGGCCTTCGAAGCCACCTACTTCGACAACCGCGACCTGCTCAACTTCCCGCACAGCTTCCTCGATAACAACTATGTTTCGGTGGCAGCCTTCGCCGCGCTGGCTTTTTCGCTGTATTACTTTGCCCGCAAGCCGCTGAAGAAGTAGGCCGGATTCATCGCCTCGATAAACGGCTCGGCGGCGAAGTTGGCCGCTGCCAATGGGGTATTCGCGAAAGCGTGTTGTGATAAAGTAAGTTCGCGAGGTTGCGCATGAAGCCCAGTAGAAAATTCACTGTCGTGATCGAACAAGACGAGGAGGGCTATCTCGTTGCCACCGTCCCCGCCCTTCGCGGATGCCATACGCAAGCCAAAAACCTCGACACCCTGATGAAGCGCATACGCCGGGTCATCTCCTTGTGCCTCGAAGAGGAGAAGAACCCTCCCGGCGCACTTGAGCTGGTAGGCATTCAGCAAATCTCTGTATGACGCGCCTTCCACGCCTCAAGGGAAAAGAACTCGTCCGCGCCCTCGAAAGAGCAGGCTTCACTGTGGACCGGAGCCGCGGGAGTCACGTCTTTCTCAGACACCCCGACGGCAGGACCACCACAGTTCCCATGCATTCCGGCGAGACGATCGGTCCGGGTCTGTTGCGTGCGATCCTGCGCGATGTTGAGATGACTGTCGACGAACTGGCGGACTTGCACTAAGGCGCGGGCCTACATCCAGGGCAACCCGGCGCCGCCACGACCCCGGAGTGGCGTGGCATTGCGAAGCTGGCGTTTTCGCCGTATTACTTCGGGCGCAAGCCGCTGAGGAAGTAAACAAAGCCGCCTTCGGGATTGGATTTGGGCGCGAGGTCAAATGTTGGGTTCCGAGATCACTGGGAGGTGTACGTCATGGAGCAATACATTCACACACTCATTGCCGCCGATTCCGAGTATGTTCCCAGCCCGCCCCAAGTCGCAGAGTTCTTTGATGCGCTTGTTGGAACCTTCCGCTTTGGAATAGTTCGTAACGGGCGCTGGCAGCCGGGACTTCGGGTAATGAAGCCGGGTGGTCGAACCCGGGCGGGAACAAATGCGTTTACGGGAGAAACAATTACGATCCGCATGGACGATCAAATCGTGATCGATGAAACCAGTGAGATTCCGCCGCTCATCGAGAGCCTGGAAAAATACCGAGTCGGCGCATCAGGTGAATGGTCTCCAGGCACTGCTCCACTAGTTCTTCTTAATACGGACACGACCCCCTTCAAAGAGAATCCCATATGCGATGTGAGCTGTAACATTCGTCCGGCTCGAGTATCTACCTCTGCTTGGGACATTGAAGCGGGACCGAATGTTCGGAACGTGCCTCGGTTTGGAGAGCCCTGGAACGGGGAGAGCACGATTGGAATCTTTTCGAACCCTTGGACAGGCGAGGTGATCGAAGTTCCAAACGCAGGCTCCGCGCGATTTTGGCTTGAATTCGAGTTTGGTAAGTTTATCTATCCCAAAATCGACAAGAGCTTGGAGGTCCTCAGTCCACCATTGGTCGAGAAAGCAGAAGAATGCTTCCAGACAAAGCTCGTCCAGGGATGCCGGTTCTGGTGAGTCGTACTGCCGGGTCCTCAGGCTCCGCTTTTGGAACCTGGGATAGCACAACAGCCTACCCCACCACCTGCAACCGCACACTTTCATGCTCCTGCAAGCAAGCGACGATGTTGAACAGATTCTCCGCCGCCGGATTCCCCTTCGGCCAAAGCATCTTCCAGGCCGGCGCGTCTTCGTTCTTCAACAATCTCCGCCAGCCAAGGCAACCACCCTTGCCGTTGTTTGTTCTTTCGGAGGGAGCAGGGGCATTCATGCCCCTGAAACCATGCACGAAGCAATCAGGCTTCAGCCCGGGGCCTTTCATCTCCGGCCAGAGGATTCCGGGCCTGGTGGCCGATCCATCAGCCGTTCACGTCCGGGGCATTCATGCCCCTGCTCCCTCCGGTAACGATCACCGGGTGAAAACCTCCGCAGGGGTTTGCGGAAAATATCCTTCTCCTGGCGCACAATGGTCGATAGAGGATGAAAGATGAACCCGCGTCGCTGGGTTGGCCGGATTGCGAACCACGAAAAACATCGCAGAAGACCTGTTAACTACAAAATTAATACCCCACCCCCCCCTTATTTATTTTCGAAACCTTGCAGATAATTAATTCGATAACAGCCGGGCCAGATGTCGTCCAGGTCGGCTTCTGCCAGTGGCGCTACACGGTGGGCCATCGCTGGGCCTGCGCCAGCTCCGCGATCAGCCGCGCCCGTCCGCGCTCCCTCGCTTCGGCGGAAAGCTCGCGCATGGATTCCTGCGTCATCGGGCGGCCTTCGCCGCGCGCCATGGCAGCGCGGGCTCCATCGATGGTGGCGCGAAACTCGACACGCCGGCGCTCGCGTTCTTCTCACAGAGCAAGGGCTTCCTCGACTGCGTCTTCCTCGCTATGCAGCCGGCCTGTCGCGATCGCGTGGAGGGCGAATGCTCTCTGATCGGATGTAAGCTGCACTTCCATCGCCACGGCTCCTGCCCACAGCGTACAGCAAACATCTTTGGATAACCATTTTCGTGTGCCGGCCGCCGCAAGGCGCGCCGTTGAACGCCGGGTGCCCCATGTATCGCGCTCTTCGCGATGGGTGGGAGTGAGCCAAGCCTACGCCACCCCCTCCAGCCGCACCCCTTCGTGCCCCTGCAAGCAGGCGACGATATTGAAGAGGTTTGAGAGCGGCGACAGGCGCGCATCTCCATGCAATGCACAGATCACTTGCCATCGCCGCTCGGTTTCGGCTCGACCGGCTCAACCTTGAAGTTGTCGAACTCGGCTCGTGTGTACCCAACCGTTCCGAGGCCGGCCATGCCCGTCTTGAGGGTTGGGTCAACCAGAGTCTTGACCACGACACCATCGATCTCGGCGGCGATGGTCTCTCCCGCAAAGGTCAGCGCAAGGTGGCGCCAACGATTCACGCCCAGCGCGCCGGCCTTGCCCTGCGCCAGCACCGCTTCAACCTCAGTTTCTTTCTCCTTGCTGTCGCGCTGGTCCGCTGTCTTGCGCATCGACCAGTCCCCGTTGTCGGCGACGCGCAGCACGTATGAGTTGGGCACATCGGGGTCGCTCATGCCGGTGATCCGCCCGATGAGATCGGCGGAGCCGGCCTGCTCCAGCATCACGTCGGTCGAAACGCGGTAGTCCCGCCAATCGAGGCTGCCGACGATGGTAAATGGGCGGTTCGAGGTCTTCTTCCACGAGGTAGGCTCCTCGGGAACCACTTGGCGCAAGCAGATGCCTGAACGGCCGCCTCCGCATTTGGCAGTCTCAAATCCTCCGTACATGTCGGAGAAGTATCTGGGCAATTTTCCCTCGGGATAGCTCTTGAAGTTATCCGAGAAAGGAAGAGGGAAGGGCGCGGAAGGAGGCGACGAGGCGTCGCCTTTGGCTTGCCCGGTGGTGGTTGTCACGGTGTAGATGCGGCCCGGTTCCAGGTTCAGCGAGAACTCGCCCCCGGCCGGGTGAACGTCGGCCAGCTTTACGAACCAGTCCGCAGAATCGGTCGAGCTGGGATTGGTCGTCCAAAGACGAAGAGTCTCATGCGCAAATCCAGCGAGCTTGAAGCTCGCCGTTTGGGCACTCTTTGCCTCGACGGTTTCAATCGCCACGCTGAAGTCGGTGTTATCCGGAGACTTGAGAGAAACATAACTGCCGTAAGCGCCGGTTGCGTCGCCGTGGAAAAACCCGCACGCTCCGTCGATATAGCGCCAGCCCGGCTGCGTGAACTGCGAGGTATGGGCCATTACCCATAGCGAAGGCGTCACGCTGTAATGTCCCGACCAGGGCTGATTGCTCTTGATAAAGCCGATATCGTCATAGGGCAGGTTGTCGTACATGGCGCTGACGATGGGCCAATAGACGCTGGCGGTTACGCGGCCGGCAACATAGTTGCGGTTGATATTGCGCGCGATTTCGTTGTAAGGAGGCTTCTCATCGAAGTGGGCTTCGCTATCCCATAAGGGCTTCCCCAGCGAAGCGGCCTCGGGCGTGGGATAGCCGCCCCAGCCCGGTCCGTGGACGCCGACCACGTCGATTGCATCGTTCAGCGCCGGATCCTTCTTCATGTCCGAGGCCACGTTCCAGAGCTTTTGCTTCTCCCAGTCGTCGGAGGCGATCACTTGGACGGAAGACAGCCCATGAGCGCGCAGAGCTGCCTTCAGATCCTTGTAAAACTGAATATCGTAGCCGTGTTCGTTGCGCCCACCCACATAATCGATCGTCAAACGATGGTCCGACTTCGCGTGTTCGATCCATTTGATCGTGTAATCGATCATGTCGCGCGACCAGTAGTTGCCGTTGCCCACCCAGTGCGGCGCGCCCCAGGCCAGCGCTGCCAGCTTGATGCGCGGATTGCGCGCCTTGGCTTGCTCCATCAGCCACCACTCGTAGCCGCGCTGGTAGTTCTCGTCCGTGCGCGTATGCATGTGACTGGACTCGGCGCCGTCTGTCGAGTCCATGTCGGCTCCAATCTCCACTTTGAGTATCTGCATGCTGGCGCCATAGTTCGGCTTGAAGAGATAGTCGAGTATCTGGCTGCGGTAAGGCTCGGGGTAGTCGATCAGCAGCCGGGAGTTGCCCCCTCCGCCGCTGATAGCGCCCACGCCGTCGAAGACCCGGCCTTTCCCGGCCTGGTCGATCGTCACGGTCTGGCCGAACGCCGCAAGGGATGAAACCAGAATGCAGATGCCGGCAACCGCCGGAAGCAAGTTCGATCGAACTCTCAACGTCGTTAACATGATTCAATTCTCCATTCGAGAATGCGCGTAGATAGGCGGCGGGCGAACCCCCCGGTCACAGCTTCTCATATCCGCGGGCGGTTACAACGGGTTCGCGCTTTGTGCCATGGAAGCAGCCTTGCTCCAACCGCATCCGGCCACGCGTCACGGCTGAGCGTTGGGGGGAATCAGCAGGGTCAGGGCCTCGGGTACGACTTCGATGCGGACGGGCAGAGAACCCAGGACTTCTCCGTCCGCCTCAACGAAGAGGCGGGCAGTGGACCCCTTGCCGGCGCGGCACTCGACGCTGGAGACCTCCAGCAGTTCAATCTCGCCGGAGAAGGTGTGACGCCTGAAGAGGACCGCGAGAAGAAAGCGCATGAAGCGGAAGCGGCTTCGCGTCTTGAAGGCCAATAGCTGAAGGCTGCCGTTGCGCAGGGTTGCGCCGGGGGCCAGTTCGCGCAGTACGCCTCCAAACGAGCGTATCCGCACGGCCAGCAATTGCGAGGCCTGCACCACGCGCGCGGAATCGCTTCCGTTGGTGGTGAAGGTGGCCTCGAAGAGCGGAAAGGGGCTGGTTGCCCAGACGCGGAAGGCCTCGACCAGATAGAGGGCGTAGCCAAAGCGGCGCTTGAGGCGCGCGTCAAGCCGGTACATGAGCTGGGCATCGGCGCCGATGCCGGCGGCGACGAGGAAGTAGCACGAGACGGGGTCTCCGGCGCTGCTTTGGAAGTGGATGCGGCCCACGGGAACCCTCACCGGGACCGCGCGCAGCAGCAATTCCGAAACCCTCTCCGGAGATCCAATCAGGCCGAGATCTGCCGCCAGAGCATTGGCGGTGCCCAGGGGAATCACGCCCAGAGCCACCGGCGTCCCCACCAGAGTTTGCAGGATCGCATGGACGGTGCCATCGCCGCCACAGGCAAGAACCGTATCGCAGCCCTGGCGGATAGCCTCTTTGGCATGGGCTGTTGCGTCTCCCGAAGTGGAGCTCTCGAAGATCTCTGCCGAGACTCCGGCGGCGCGCAGCACAGCCAGCGCACCCTGAACGGCTGCCGCCCGCCGCGCCGAGTACTGTCCTGAAACCGGGTTATAGATCAGCGCAACACGCTGCATAGCGAGCTTCACCTGGGCCACGCTGCCCAAGGCCAAGGATGCCTTCCGGGCGTTGACTCCCATCATCGCAGGTTCAGGGCAGGGTAGGGGATAAGTCGAGGGCGCCAAAGGTTTTTGTTCCGGCTGCCACGGCCGCAGCAGGCCCAAGTGCATCGAGAACCGGGGCGGGTTGGCGCTGGACACTGGACGGCGCTTGCAATTCCGCGGCCACTTGGATATGATTCAAGGATGCGCCTGGGGAAATCCCCGGGCAGTCATTGGCACCACGGTTCTTGGGCCCGTTCGAGTATGCCGGCAGCGGAACGCGAAACGCGTTGGCCGTGCGCAGGCGCCCGGGCTCCCTGCAAAGCGGGGCTGGCAAGAGCGGTGGGAGACGAGGATGGAATGGCCAGAAAAGACAGCAAGAACATTGTGAAGGCGCGCGCGGCTGTGACCAAGCCGTCGTATGCTCTGCCGGAGGCCGTTGGGCTGCTCAAGCAGGTGAAGTTCGCCAAGTTCGACGAGACGGTGGACCTGACGCTGCGCCTCGGCGTTGACACGCGCCATGCCGATCAGATGGTGCGCGGGACGGTGGTTCTGCCGCACGGGCTGGGCAAGTCGAAGACGGTGGCCGTGATTGCCACCGGCGACCGCCAGAAGGAAGCCACCGCGGCCGGCGCCGACTTTGTGGGCGGCGAAGAGATGGTGGAGAAGATTCAGAAGGAAAGCTGGACTGCCTTCGATGCGCTGATCGCCACGCCGGACATGATGAAGGTGGTGGGCCGTCTGGGAAAGATTCTTGGACCGAAGGGCCTTATGCCGAATCCCAAGACCGGAACGGTGACCATGGATGTGGCCGCGGCGGTGAGAGAGATCAAGGCCGGCAAGGTGGAGTTCAGGGCCGACAAGACCAGCTTGGTGCATGTGCCGGTGGGCAAGCTGAGCTTTGAGCCTCAGAAGCTGATCGAAAACGCGACTACCGTGATTGGGTCGATCGTGCGCGCCAAGCCTTCGGCGGCCAAGGGCAAATACATCAAGAGCGTGACGCTGAGCTCGACGATGGGGCCCGGAGTGCCGCTGGATTCGGCGGTTGCCGACGCGGCCGGCAAGCGGTAAAAGCAGGGGTTAGGGATCAGGGGTCAGAGATCAGGTGGCTCGGTGCTCTGATCGGCGGTTGTGCCGGATTTCTGAAGACATTGGCAGCAGGATTTGCGACACAGCGCCTAATGAGGCGCGGGAAGGGATCGGAAAACGGCAGATAGGAGGCAGGTTTTTGCTGATCTCTGATCTCTGATCTCTGACCCCTGATCTCTGTATGGAGCGGAACGATGGCAATTTCAAGAGCGAAAAAGACGGAGAAGGTGCAGTTGCTGGCGCGCGAGCTGGAAGGCTCGACAACGGCAATCGTCGGCACATTCTCGAAGCTGACCGTGGCCAAGGACTTTGCGCTGCGCAAAGTGATCCGCGAGGCGGGCGGCAAGTACCGGGTAGTGAAGAACAAGCTGGCGGCGGTCTCTGGCAACGGCACGCGAGTTGAGGCCGCGCTGCAAGGGCTGAAGGGCGTGAACTCGGTGGCGTTCACCTCGGGCGATCCGGTGGCGCTGGCCAAGGTCTTTGCCAAGTGGGCGGGCGAGAACGCGGAGTTCCAGTTCAAGCTGGGGATTGTGGACGGCAAGCTGCTGAACGTGGACGAGGTGAAGTCGCTGGCGACGATGCCGGGCAAGGAAGAGCTGTATGCGAAACTGCTGTTCCTTATCAATGCGCCGGCGCAGCGGCTGGTGACCGTGCTGAACGCCGCTGGACGCGACTTGGCGGTGGTGCTGGGGCAGGGCGTGGAGAAAGAGAAGTTTGCCGGCGCGGCATAAGAAGTTGTTAGCTTTAGCTTTTTCTATGGGAAACCGGGATCGTCGGTCTAACCACGAATAGGTTAAGAGCTAACAGCTAAAGGCTAAAAGCTTGCTTTTGAGGGATTTGGCCGCGGAACAGGCGGGAGTGCGCGGGTCTGGCGCATCGGAAACTTCCAGCTTGGGTTGGCGGCCGGTAAGGGCAATTCAAACGACTTCGATCGAACGATTCTGAATGGAGAAGAAGATGGCGTATCGTGCGGAACTGGTGGAAGAAATCGTAGGCCTGAGCCTTCTGGACGCAGCGGCTCTGGTGAAAGAGCTTGAAGGACGGCTTGGCGTGTCGGCGGCAGCGGCGGCTCCGGTTGCGGTCGCGGCGGCGGGCGCGGCAGCTCCGGTGGTTGAGGAGAAGACCGAGTTTCAGGTCATCCTGAAGGACTTTGGGGCGAACAAGATCAGCACCATCAAGGCAGTGCGCGAGGTAACTTCGCTCGGCCTGAAGGAAGCCAAGGATCTGGTGGACGGGGCTCCGAAGGCGATCAAGGAGAACGCGACCAAGGACGAGGCCGAGGCCATTCGGAAGAAGTTCGAAGGCATCGCGACCATCGAGATCAAGTAATCCAGAACTTGCAAGCGCAGCCGGGACGCGCTACGATATTCGTTGCGCGTCTTTTCGGCCCATCCCTTTTTTCCCAGGGACAGGAGCGGGGCTGGCGGCGCGAGTCGGGAATCGAGGAGTGGCACGCAGGGGTCCGTTGCCGGAGCAGAGCCAAGCACTCTGGCGGCGGGCACGGCGCGGTATTGAAGTGCCTTAGGGTCAACGGTTTACCTTGGGTCAGGCAGGCAATCCGTTGACGAGTGGCGGGTGGTTGGCGAATCGCGGCAGAAGCGAGCTTTGGGATCGGCGAGAGCATTGCAAGAGAATTCGGATGGGTGCACAGGCGATGGGCCGCGCTCGTGAGGCATTGTGTCCTTACGAGCTATTTGTGTGTTCCCGTCTCATCAGGTGGGATTTTTGAGCATTCTCCACCCGCTGCGCACAAGCTTCCTTGACGGGTTTTTCCGCCGTTGCGCTTGCTTCTCTCAATATGTGCGCAGTCTAGCGCACTGGCCGGATGCGCGGCAATGCCCACAACGCGATTTTGACGCGACTGTCACGAAACACGCTTGGCATGGGTGACGCACCGGAGCTATCTCGGCGTGTTTCAGAATTTGCCGGGGCTGGCCGGGGCGCGTGGGTGGGGACTGGGATTTGACGGATTCTCCACTCTGGATCTTCGGTTTTCTTACTGTATTCCGCTGGCGCCCAAGAGACTCGAGCGCTGGCCCGGAGCCATACGGAGCCGGATTGACGAGCCTCAGGAGTGAACATGCCCAACGAGAAGCGCGCGATTCGCAGCCGGCTCGATTTTTCAAAAATTCCCACCGCAACCCAAATTCCAAATCTGATTGAGGTGCAGCGGCGTTCCTATGAGCGTTTTCTGCAGATGGACAAGCTGCCCAACGAGCGGGACGACCTGGGGTTGCAGTCGGTGTTTGTGTCGGTTTTCCCGATAACCGATTTCCGGGGCATCTCGCAGCTCGACTTTGTGGACTTCGCGATCGGCAACTGGGAGTGCAAGTGCGGGCACCTGAAGGGGCTGCACCACCTGCGCACGGCCTGCGTGCATTGCGGAGCGATGGTCATCACCGATCCCTTCCTGCCCGGCGATGTGCTCTGCCAGAAGTGCGGAACATACAACAAGAACACGCCCGACTTCTGCAACAAGTGCGGCGACCCGGTAAGCCTGCAGTTGAAGTACGACCAGCAGGAATGCGAGGAGCGGGGCATGACCTTTTCCGCGCCGTTGAAGGTGACGGTGCGGCTGACCATCTACGAGAAGGACCCGGAGACCGGCAACAAGTCCATCAAGGACATCAAGGAACAGGAGGTGTTCTTCGGCGACATTCCGTTGATGACGCCGAATGGAACCTTCATTGTGAACGGAACCGAGCGAGTGATTGTCTCGCAGTTGCACCGCTCGCCCGGCGTGTTCTTTGAGACGGCCAACAATCGCACTTACTTTCTGGGCAAGATCATTCCCTACCGCGGCTCGTGGGTGGAGTTCGAGTACGACCAGAAGAACACGCTTTACGTGCGCATAGACCGCAAGCGGAAGTTTCTGGGCACGATCTTCCTGCGGGCGCTGGGCTTGCGGTCTGACGAAGAGATTCTGCGGACTTTCTATACGGTTGACAGGCTGTACGTTGCCGACGGCAAGCTACAGTGGGCGGTTCCGCCGGACGTGAAGGCGGGCACGCATCTGGTGGGCGTGAAGCCGGCGCACGGAGCGATGCACGGCGGCGCGGAGATCGCATTCGCCGGCCGGAAGATCACGCCGCACACGCTGAAGGCTCTGCGCGCCGCTGCGATCGACAGGATCGAGGTAGAGGCGGCAGAGCTGGACGGCGCGCTGACCGCGGCGGACGTGGTGGATTTGAATACCGGCGAGGTGGTGGTGGAGGCCAACGTCGAGTTGACGGCCGACCGGCTGCATAAGGTGCTGTCGAGCGGCGCGGCATGCTTCGATGTCTTCTTCCCGGAGCGCGACGACGTGGGCAACATCGTCTCCAACACGCTCAAGCGGGATTCGATCAGGAAGCCGGAGGAAGCCCTGATCGAGATATACCGCAAGCTGCGTCCCGGCGATCCTCCGACGCTGGATACGGCGACGGCGTTGTTCGAAGGCATGTTCTTCGATCCGCGCAAGTACGATTTTTCGCGTGTGGGCCGGCTGAAGTTCAACATCAAGCTTTATGAGAGCCAGGACGCCACGGTGCTTGACCGCCGCACCCTGACGCCGGAGGATTTCTACGCAACTATCCGCTACCTGCTTAAGCTGCGCAAGAACATCGGCATGGTAGACGACATCGATCACCTGGGCAACCGGCGCGTGCGCGCGGTGGGAGAGCTGATGGAGAATCAGTTCCGCATCGGGCTGGTGCGCATGGAGCGGGCGATCAAGGAAAAGATGAGCGTCTATCAGGAGCTTTCGACGGCGATGCCGCACGACCTGATCAACGCCAAGCCGGTCATGGCCGCCATCCGCGAATTCTTCGGTTCGTCGCAACTTTCGCAGTTCATGGACCAGACCAATCCGCTGTCGGAGATTACGCACAAGAGGCGCCTGTCGGCGCTGGGGCCGGGCGGCTTGTCGAGAGAGCGCGCGGGCTTTGAAGTACGCGACGTTCACCCCACGCACTATGGGCGCATTTGCCCCATCGAGACGCCGGAAGGCCCGAACATCGGCCTGATCAGCTCGTTGAGCTGCTTTGCGCGCATCAATGAGTATGGATTCATCGAGTCGCCCTATCGCAAGGTGAAGGACTCGCGGATTCTGGACTTTGTGGAGATTGTGAACGCCGGCGAGAGCGGGCTGCGCGTGGGCGATCACATTGAAAAGGACGAGGCGGCGCGCCTGAACGCGGGACTGAAGAAGGCCGGCAAGCGGCAGATCGACAAGATTCCGTTCAGCTTCTATCTGTCGGCATGGGAAGAGGACAAGCACACCATCGCCCAAGCAAACATCGAGTTCAACGATCGGGGCGAGATCACCGAGGACCTGGTGAACGCGCGCCGGCAGGGGAACTTCGTGCTGGTAAACCGGGCCGATGTGGATTACATCGACGTGAGCCCCAAGCAGCTGGTCTCGGTGGCCGCGTCGCTGGTTCCGTTCCTGGAGCACGACGATGCGAATCGCGCGCTGATGGGCGCCAACATGCAACGGCAGTCTGTTCCTCTGCTGGTGGCCGAGGCTCCGCTGGTGGGCACGGGCATGGAGGGCGTGACGGCGCGCGACTCCGGCGCCGTGATTCTGGCCAAGCGCAACGGTATTGTGGATTCGGTCAACTCGCAGCGCATCATCGTGCGCGTCGAGGGCGAGCATCATCCCACGCAGCTCTCGCGCGAGGTGGGCTCCGACATCTATACGCTCATCAAGTTCAAGCGGTCGAACCAGAACACCTGCATCAATCAGAAGCCCGTGGTCCGCGAGGGCGAGCGGGTGGTGAAGGGCCAGGTGATCGCCGATGGACCTTGCACCGAACAGGGCGAACTGGCGCTGGGACGCAACGTGCTGGTGGCCTTCATGCCCTGGCGCGGGTACAACTTCGAGGATGCGATTCTGATCAGCGAGCGGCTGGTGCGCGAGGACTATTACACGTCTGTCCACATCGAGGAGTTCGAGATCGAGGCCCGCGATACGAAGCTGGGTCCCGAGGAGATCACGCGCGACATTCCCAACGTGAGCGAACATGCGCTGCGCGATCTGGACGAGAGCGGCGTGATCCGCATCGGCGCCCAGATCAAGCACGGCGACATTCTGGTGGGCAAGGTAACTCCCAAGGGGGAGACGCAGCTTACGCCGGAAGAGAAGCTGCTGCGGGCCATCTTCGGTGAAAAGGCGGGCGATGTGCGCGACGCTTCGCTCACCTGCCCTCCGGGCATCGAGGGCACGGTGGTGGACGTGCGCATCTTCAGCCGCAAGGGCCAGGAGAAGGATGAGCGCGCCAAGCAGATCGAGGCGGAATACGTAGCCAAGCTGGAGAAGAACCTGGGCGACGAGATTCGTATTCTGACCGATGAGCGCTTGAAGCGGCTGGACGGCATCCTGGGACAGAAAGAAGTGCTGGCCGACCTGCACGACGAGCGCACCAACAAGCGCTTGTTGACCAAGGGCGCGATTCTGGACCGGGAGACGATCGAGCGGATTTCCACCAAGAATCTGAAGCGTATCCGCTACGCCGACAAGGATCCCCGCGTCAACGAGCAGATCGACGAAATCGAGGAGATGACCTCGCGGCAGATCGAAGTGCTGCGCAAGATCACCAACGAGAAGATTCTGAAGCTTCAGAAGGGCGACGAACTGCCTCCGGGCGTGATCAAGCTGGTGAAGACCTACGTGGCCATGAAGCGCAAGCTCTCGGTTGGCGACAAGATGGCCGGCCGGCACGGCAACAAGGGCGTGATCGCGCGCATTCTTCCCGAGGAAGACATGCCGTATTTGCCCGATGGAACGCCGGTAGAGATTGTGCTGAATCCGCTGGGCGTGCCTTCGCGCATGAATGTGGGCCAGATTCTTGAGACCCACCTGGGCTGGGCCGCTCATGCGCTGGGCTTGAAGATTGCCGGGGTGCTCAAGTCGGAAGAACAGATGGCTTTGCGCATTCAAGAGCATGGCAGCCAGGCTAACGCCGTCCGCGAACTGGTGAAGAAGGAGTTCGCCGGAACGGCAACTTTGCGGCAGTTGCTCGAACTGGACGACGCGATGCTGTTGCGCGTCACGGCAGGCATGGAGCGCGGCATCTGGTTCGGGACCGCGGTCTTCGACGGCGCGCGGGAGGAGGAGATCAAGGCGCTGCTGGCCTCGGCCGGCTTGCCTTCATCGGGCAAGACGGCTCTTTACGACGGCATGACGGGCGAACAGTTCGAGCAGCCGGTAACGGTGGGCTACATCTACATGCTCAAGCTCTCGCACCTGGTAGACGACAAGATTCACGCCCGGTCGATCGGGCCGTACTCGCTGATTACGCAACAGCCGCTGGGCGGCAAGGCGCAGTTCGGCGGGCAGCGATTTGGCGAGATGGAGGTGTGGGCGCTAGAAGCCTATGGCGCGGCTTACATCTTGCAGGAGCTGCTGACGGCGAAGTCCGACGATGTGTATGGCCGCACGAAGATCTACGAGGCCATCGTGAAGGGCGAGGCGGCGATCGAGCCGGGCGTTCCGGAGTCGTTCAATGTGCTGATCCGCGAGTTGCAGTCGCTGTGCCTGGACGTGGAGTTGATCAAGCGCGCGGACCTGATAAAGAAGCTGCCTGCGCCGGAAGCGGCCATGGTGGCGGACTAAATGCAGCTATTATCCTTTAGCTCTTAGCTTCTAGCTCGATCTTGCCGCCTGTTGGTTCCGCGGCAATGGCTAGAGGGCACGAGGAAAGCTAAGGGCTAGTAGCTAACAGCTAGAAGCTGACGTTTCAGGGTTCTTCTTGAAAGCGGCAACCACCGCTTCCCGGGAAGGAAGAGCCCATCGTGAGAATCCCGGGGACACCGCGGCAGCGGCCGAAAGGCCCGCCAAGGAGGGTCGCCTTGTTCCGTTCAAACCCGTTTGAGCTTTCCAGCCCCATTACCGACTTTGACGCCATTCGCATCATGCTGGCCTCGCCGGAGAAGATCCGGAGCTGGTCGCATGGTGAGGTCACCAAGCCTGAGACCATCAACTATCGCACCTTCAAGCCGGAGCGCGACGGCCTGTTCTGCGCCCGCATCTTTGGACCGGTGACCGACTGGGAGTGCCTGTGCGGCAAGTACAAGCGCATGAAGCACCGCGGCGTGATCTGCGACAAGTGCGGCGTTGAAGTGACGGTGAGCAAAGTGCGCCGCGAGCGCATGGGGCACATCGAGCTGGCGTCTCCCTGTTCGCACGTGTGGTTCTTCAAGGGACTGCCGTCCAGGATCGGGCACCTGCTGGACATTTCGCTTCGCGATCTGGAGAGCATTCTCTACTTCGAGTCCTATGTGGTGGTGGATGCGGGCGACGCCCCGGTGAAGGAGCGCGAGATCATCAAGGACGAGGCCAAGTTCCGCGAGCTGGATGCGCAGTTCCGGCCCTCCGGCTTCAAGGCCATGATGGGCGCAGAGGCCATCAAGGAGCTGCTCAAGCGGGTGCAGATCGACGAACTGGGCATCGAACTGCGCGAGCGGATGAAGACCGAGACCTCGGTGCAGAAGAAGATCAAGTACTCGAAGCGTCTGAAGGTCGTCGAGGCCTTCCGCAAGAGCTCGAACAAGCCGCAGTGGATGATTCTGGATGTGCTGCCCGTAATTCCTCCCGAGCTGCGCCCGCTGGTGCCGCTGGATGGTGGGCGTTTTGCGACCTCGGATTTGAACGATCTTTACCGCCGCGTGATCAACCGCAACAACCGGTTGAAGAAGCTGATGGACCTGCACGCGCCGGAAGTGATTGTGCGCAACGAGAAGCGCATGTTGCAGGAAGCGGTTGACGCGCTGTTCGACAACGGCCGCCGCGGACGCGTGCTGCGCGGCGCGAACAACCGGCCGCTGAAGTCTTTGAGCGATACGCTCAAGGGCAAGCAGGGCCGCTTCCGCCAGAACCTCCTCGGCAAGCGCGTGGATTACTCGGGCCGCTCGGTGATCGTGGTCGGTCCGGAGCTGAAGCTGCACCAGTGCGGATTGCCCAAGAAGATGGCGCTGGAGCTCTTCAAGCCCTTCATCTATCACCGCCTGGAGCAGACCGGCCACTGCACCACCATCAAGCAGGCCAAGGAGATGGTGGAGATGCAGGAGCCGGTGGTTTGGGACATCCTTGAAGAGGTGATCAAAGACCACCCGGTGCTGCTGAACCGCGCGCCTACGCTGCACAGGCTGGGCATTCAAGCCTTTGAGCCGGTGCTGGTGGAAGGCAAGGCGATCAAGATTCACCCGCTGGTTTGTACGGCCTTCAACGCCGACTTCGACGGCGACCAGATGGCGGTGCACATTCCGCTCTCGCCCGAGGCGCAGATTGAAGCCAGCGTGCTGATGCTGGCCTCGCACAATATCCTGTCGCCGGCCTCCGGACAGCCCATCACCGTGCCCACGCAGGACATGGTGCTGGGGCTTTATTACCTGACCAAGGCCAAGAAGGGCGCCAAGGGCGAGGGGCGCGTCTTTGCCAACACGGAAGAGATTCTGATGGCTCTGGAAGCCAAGGAAGTGGAGACGCTTTCGCCCATCCGGCTGCGCTTTACGGGCAAGGTGCTTGACATGACCACGGCCTACGACGACCAGGACCTGACCCACACCGAGGCTGTGGACTTCAACCGGGAGTACATCTCGACGACGGTGGGCCGCGTCATCTTCAACGACTCTCTGCCTCCCGGAATGCCGTTCGTCAACGGGCTGTTGAAGAAGAAGGGCATCGGGCAACTGGTGAACTATTGCAACCAGAACCTGGGCCTGGAGGTGACGGTAGGAATGCTGGACCGGATCAAGTCGCTGGGCTTCAATTACGCGACTAAATCCGGGCTCTCCGTGGGCCTGGACGACATGGTGATTCCGGCCAGCAAGTACACCGTTGTGGAAGAGGCCGACAAGAAGGTCATCGAGGTCCAGAAGCAGTACATGGACGGCGCCATTACCAACGGCGAGCGCTCGAACAAGGTGATCCAGATGTGGTCGGCGGTGACCGACAAGGTGGCCGACGAGATGTTCGGCAACATGAAGCGCGCGGACGAGGAAGGAGCCATGAATCCGATCTACATCATGGCCGACTCCGGCGCCCGCGGATCGAAGCAGCAGATTCGCCAGCTCTCCGGCATGCGCGGACTGATGGCCAAGCCCTCGGGCGAAGTCATTGAGACGCCCATCACGGCCAACTTCCGCGAGGGGCTGACCGTGCTCGAATACTTCATCTCGACGCACGGCGCGCGCAAGGGATTGGCCGACACGGCGCTGAAGACGGCCGACTCCGGCTACCTGACCCGCCGCCTCGTGGACGTGGCCCAGGATGTGATCGTGACCGAGTACGACTGCGGCACGGTGGAAGGCATCTATGTGGGTTCGATCGTCGAGTCGGGCGAGATCATCGAGCCGCTGCGCGACCGCATCATCGGGCGTGTTTCACTGGAGCGTATCAAGGACTACGACGGTAACGTCGTGGTCGATGTGAACCAGGGCATCGATGAAGACATTGCCTCGGCCATTCAGGGCGCGGGCGTTGAGAAGGTGAAGATTCGCTCGGTGCTTACCTGCGAGTCGCGGCGCGGCGTATGCGCGCTGTGCTACGGGCGCAACCTGGGTTCGGGCCGCATGGTGGAGCTGGGCGAGACCTGCGGCGTGATTGCGGCGCAGTCGATCGGCGAGCCTGGAACGCAGTTGACCATGCGTACCTTCCACGTGGGAGGCACGGCCAGCCGCGTCTCTGACAAGTCGCGCCTCGACGCCAAGAACAATGGCTTCGTGCGCTTTATCAACCTCAACACTGTGGAGAGCCGGGAGAAGGAGCTGGTGGCGATGAATCGCTCCGGTTCGATCGCCATTCAGGACGAGCGGGGCCGAGAGAAGGAGCGCTACCAGGTGGTTTACGGCGCGCGCCTCAAGGTGAAGAGACGGCGAGCACGTGAAGCTGGGCCAGGCTGCTGGCCGAGTGGGATCCGTACACCTACTCGATCCTGACCGAAATCGGCGGCGCGGTGCAGTTCAAGGATCTGCAGGAAGGCATCACGCTGAACGAAGAGGTGGACGAAGTGACCGGCCTCTCGCGCTGGGTGGTGGCCGATGCGCCGGACGAGAAGCGGCAGCCGGCATTCGTGGTCAAGAACGCCAAGGCCCACAAGCGCTATCTGCTGCCCCGCGGCGCTCACCTGATGATTCAGGACGGCGAAGAGGTGGGTCCGGGCGACGTGCTGGCCAAGATTCCCAAGGAGAGCACGCGCACCAAGGACATCACCGGCGGTCTGCCGCGCGTTGTTGAGCTATTCGAAGCGCGCAAGCCGCGTGAGACGGCCATCATCAGCGAGATCGACGGCGTGGTTCGCTTCGGCGAAGTCGCCAAGGGCCAGCGCAAGATCTATGTGACGGCGGACAACGGCGACGAGAAGGAGTACTCGGTGCCGCGCGGCATCCACGTGAACGTGCAGGAGGGCGAGCGTCTGCGGCGCGGGCGATCCGCTGATGGACGGCCCCTTGAACCCGCACGACATTCTTGCCGTGCTGGGTGAAAAGGAGCTGCAAGGCTACCTGGTGAGCGAGATTCAGGAGGTCTACCGCCTGCAGGGCGTGGCCATCAGCGACAAGCACATCGAGGTGATCGTGCGGCAGATGCTGCGCTGGGTGCGGATCGACGAAGTGGGCGATACCAACTTCCTGCTCGAGCAGCAGGTGGACCGGTTCCGCTTCCGCGAGGAGAACGAGCGGGTGCTCACCAATGGAGGCCGTCCGGCGATCGGGCGTCCGCTTTTGCTGGGCATCACCAAGGCGTCGCTCTCCACCGATAGCTTCATCTCCGCGGCCAGCTTCCAGGAGACGACGCAGGGTGCTTACCGAAGCCAGCATCAACGGCGCGATCGACAACCTGCGCGGGTTGAAGGAGAACGTGATCGTGGGACGGCTGATTCCCGCCGGCACGGGCCTGGAGTACTACCGCAACGTCCAGCTCTCTCCGGAGCTGGAGGAAGCGGCGGCCCGCGTGCAGCAGGAGGTTACGGCGGAGATCGAGGCGGCCGAGCGCGAACTGGAGCTGATGCGCCAGGAGGGCGAGGCCGAGGAGATGGCGGCCGAGTAGCTGCCCAGACCATTTGGATTCGTGCTTTCCCAGGTCCCAAAATCGGGACCTGGGGCACCCAAATCTCTGGGTATGAATACAACTCAAGAGGCCCGGCGCAAGCCGGGCCTCCTGAGTTTCATGACGCATGGCAGTGCGCGGGTTCCGTACGTTTCTGCTCCGCTTGTGCGGGAGACAACTTCCGAACCGAACTTCAGAACTTGACCGCAGGCACCGACCGCGCGCTTGGGCTGGCTGCAAAGTAGGCGGTGTTCTCCTTGAAGCCGGCCATCCCGGCCCAGATATTGTTGGGAAACTGAAGGATGAAGGTGTTGTACTCCTGGATGGCGTCGTTGTAGCGCTTGCGGGCCACGCTGATGCGGTTCTCGGTCCCCGCAAGCTCATCCTGCAAGCGCATGAACTGATCGCTGGAGCGCAGTTGCGGATAGTTCTCAGTGAGCAGCAGCAGACGGCCCAACGCCGAATCGAGCTGCCCGTTGGCTGCGATCTTCGCCTGGGGCCCCTGCGCATTCAACATGCCGGCCCGGGCATTGGCAATGTCGCCAAAGACCGTGCTCTCCTCTTTGGTAAAGCCCTTGACGGTCTCCACCAGGTTGGGAATCAGGTCGGCGCGCCGCTCAAGCTGCACGTCCACCTCAGACCACTTGCTCTTCACGGTTTGATCCAATGCCACCATCTGGTTCCTGGCGCTTATATAGCTGCCAAAGCCCACCAGCAAAACCAGGACCAGAACGCCAACGACGCCCAAACCAATCCAGAATCCCTTGCTCATACAGTCCTGTTCTCCTCCGGCATCCACTCAAGGACGCCCCATCGTTTGTAACTTGAAGAACTACCAGCTTCCGCCGGCGCCGCCGCCGCCAAAGCTGCCGCCACCAAATCCGCCAAAACCTCCGCCGCCGGAATCCCCGCCGCCGCCGCCGAATCCACCTCCGCCACCCCACCCGCCGCCGATCCAGGGGCCGCTTCGCCACCCGCCAAAAAGGCCAAAACTCAGCAGGAGCCGCAGAACGAAGAATCCGCCAAAGAAGATCAGCAGCACAAACAACAGGATTATATTGCCCACCGTTGAACCGTGCCCTGCCGGTTGCGCCCCCGGCTGGTCGTTCAGCGTCACCTTGGCATCGGCGGCAATTACTTGCGCCACCTCGCCCACGGCGCCCGTCATGGCGCTGTCATAGTCGCCGGCCCGCAGATACGGAACCATCCCGCGGCCAATATCGCCGACCTTGCCGTCGGGCAGAATCCCTTCCAGTCCATAGCCCGGCTCGATTCTGTACTTGTGGTCGTCCACGGCCAAAAAAACCAGCAAACCGCGATCCGAGCCCTTGCGGCCCATCTTCCACTTGTCTTCAAGCTGATTGGCGTACTCTGCCGCGTCGGCCCCATCCAGGGTGTGTATGGTCACCACGGCGATCTGCGCGTTGGCCTGGGAGTGGTCCAGTTGCGCGCAGATGCTATCGAGCCGCGCAATGGCCTCCGGCGACAGCACGTGGGCGTAGTCGCTCACGTAATCGGTGGGCTGGGGGAGATCCTCGACCCGCTCGGCACGGGCGGCGGTGGCTGAAAGGCCCAGGACCGCGGCCAGCAGCAGCCGGAAAGCGTCCAAATATGCGCGGCGAAAACCCTTCATCGCTCTCTATTGTACGCGGATGGCAGCAGGAAGGTTCCGAGCCTCTAGCTGTTGGCTGCCTTTGCACTACACTTGAAGGAAATGACCCAGAACGAGCTTCCGCCCCCACCCATCGCCCGCAAGCGGCACACTGAGACCCGGCTGCACGGCGTTGTCCTCAGCGACGACTACGCCTGGCTGCGCGACAAGGAAAATCCCGAGGTGACCGCGTACCTCGAAGCCGAAAACGCCTACGCCGAGGCCGAGATGGCTCCGCTCGCCGGCCTGCGCGAAGAGCTTTACCAGGAGATGCTCTCGCACATAAAGCAGACCGACGTTTCGGTCCCTTTCCTCGACGGCGGCTGGTGGTACTACACGCGCACCGAAGAGGGCCGCCAGTACGCCATCCACTGCCGCAAGCGGGACGATCCCGGCGCGCCAGACGCCCCACAAATACTGGGTGCCCCAGGTCTCGATTCTGAGACCTGGGAGACCTCGAATCTCAAAACGGACGACGTTCAGACGAACAGGTCATTCTCGACGGCAACCAGCTTGCCGAGGGCCACGCCTTCTTCTCCATCGGCGCCACCGACATCACCGACGACGGCCGCTGGCTGGCCTACACCACGGACACCACCGGCTTCCGCCAGTACACGCTGCACATCAAGGATCTGCTGACCGGCGAGACGCTTGCCGGCCTGGTCGAGCGCGTCGGCTCGGTGGTGTGGGCCGCGGACAACGGGACGCTCTTTTACACCGTCGAGGACGAGGAGCAGAAGCGCCAGTTCCAGCTCTGGCGGACCCGCCTTCAGCAGGATGAGAGGGACGCTGGGCGGTATCCAAAGCTGTACTGGTCTATCAGGAGGACGACGAGCGCTTCAACCTGGGCGCGGGCCGCACGCGCGACGGCAAGTTCCTGGTGATGGAGTCGGCCAGCCACACCACCACCGAATCCTGGGTGCTGCCGGCCGACGAACCCGCTGGGCGCTTTCACCCTCATCAGCCCGCGCCAGGACGAGCACGAGTACTCCATCGACCACCGCAACGGGCTGTGGTTCATCCGCACCAACGATCGCGGACGCAACTTCCGCCTGGTGACCGCGCCCGGTGGCCACGCCGGGCCGCGAGCACTGGACCGAGCGTCATCCCGCACCGCGACGACGTGATGCTCGAGGAGGTCGATCTCTTTGCCGGCTTCTTTGTCGCCTGCGAGCGCGAAGACGGCCTGCCGCGGCTGCGCATCTGGCGCTTCGCGGGCGATGGCCCGGAGGCCGCGCCCGGCCGGCGAGATCGCCTTCCCCGAGCCGGCCTACAGCGCCCATCCGCACATCAACCGCATCTTTGAGACGACGGCCTTCCGCTACGCCTACCAGTCGCTGGTCACGCCCAGCTTCGGTCTACGAGTACGACGTGGCCACCGGCGCATCCACGCTGCTCAAGCAGCTTGAGATTCCCGGCGGCTTCGACCGCACGCTCTATGCCAGCGAGCGCGTCCACGCCACGGCGCACGGACGGCGTGCAGGTTCCGGTGTCGCTGGTCTATCGCAAAGACAAGCGCGAGCGCGGGCAAGAATCCGCTGTACGTCTACGGCTACGGCTCCTATGGCTACTCGCTGCCCCTCGGCTTCAGCTCCAACCGGCTCAGCCTGCTCGATCGCGGCGTGGTGATGGCCTATGCGCACATCCGCGGCGGCGGCGACCTGGGCAAGCCCTGGCACGACGCCGGCAAGATGCTCGTCAAGCGCAACACCTTCACCGACTTCATCGCCGCCGTCGAGCACCTGACCGCCGCGGGCTACGGCGACCCGGCGCGCGTGGCCATCGAGGGCGGGTCGGCCGGCGGCCTGCTGATGGGCGCGGTCGCCAACATGCGCCCCGATCTCTTCCGCGCCGTCCTCTCGCACGTGCCGTTTGTGGACGTGATGAACACCATGCTCGACGCCACGCTGCCGCTCACCGTTCCCGAGTACGAGGAGTGGGGCAACCCCAACGAAGCAGACTTACTTCCGCTATATGCTGAGTTACTCGCCCTACGACAACTTGAAGGCGGCGAGTTATCCGGCGATGCTGGTCAAGACCTCGCTGCACGACAGCCAGGTCATGTACTGGGAGCCGGCCAAGTACGTGGCCAAGCTGCGCACCCTCAAGACGGATAACAATCCGCTGCTGCTGGTGACGAACATGCAGGCCGGCCACGGCGGCGCAAGCGGCCGCTACGACTACCTGAAGGAGATCGCCTTCGACTACGCCTTCCTGCTGCGGGAGCTGGGGCTGGTTTGATAGGGCAAGGCCGGAAGCGCGACGGCGGTTGAAGACTGATGATGAGGAAGCACGATTGAGCAGCGAGGAGGAAACAATTCGCGCGGAGGCGGCCGAACTCACCGGCGCCGCGGAACCGCGTGTCTACAGCGGCTCGTCTCATGCCTGGCGGGCGCTCCGGCATCGCAACTTCAGGCTCTTCTTCGGCGGGCAGAGCATCTCGCTGATCGGCACCTGGATGACGCGCATCGCCACCAGCTGGCTGGTCTACCGGCTCACCGGGTCGGCGCTGCTGCTGGGCACGGTCAGCTTTGCGGGGCAGATTCCCACCTTTCTCTTCGCGCCCTTCGCCGGGGTTCTGGGTTGACCGGCTCGACCGCCGGCAGGTGCTGGTGTGGACGCAGACGCTCTCCATGGTGCAGTCGCTGACGCTGGCTGCCCTGACCTTCTCGCACCACATCACGATTCACTGGATACTTGCGCTCAGCGTGATGCAGGGCATTATCAACGCCTTCGATATGCCGGGCCGGCAGGCCTTCATGGTGAAGATGGTCGAGGACCGCAACGACTTGTCGAACGCCATCGCCATCAACTCGTCGATGGTGAACATGGCGCGCCTCGTGGGCCCCTCGCTGGCCGGAATGCTAATTGCGGCGACCAGCGAGGGATGGTGCTTCCTGATCGACGGCGTCAGCTACCTGGCCGTCATCGCCTCGCTGCTGATGATGCGGCTTCACGGGCCCGAGGTGAAGCGCAAGGCCACGTCGGCGCTGACGGAGTTGAAGGCCGGCTGGACTTACGTTTCGGGGTCCTTGCCCATCCGCACCATCCTGATGCTGTTCGCCGTTGTCAGCCTGATGGGGATGCCATTCGTGGTGCTGATGCCCATCTTCGCGGCCCAAGTGCTGCATGGCGGACCGCATACGCTGGGCTTCCTGATGGGATCGATGGGTGTAGGCGCGCTGGTGTCGGCGCTGGCGCTGGCCGCGCGCAAGAGCGTGCGGGGATTGGTGCGAATGATTCCCATCGCCGCCTGCGTCTTTGGGCTGGGGTTGATCGGCTTCGGATTGTCGCGCTGGTTCTGGCTCTCGATGGCCATGGTCTTTGTGGCGGGCGCGGGCATGATGCAGGGCATGGCGGGCAGCAACACCGTCATTCAGACCATTGTGAGCGAGGACATGCGCGGGCGGGTGATGAGCTACTATACGATGGCCTTTATGGGCATGGCGCCCTTCGGCAGCCTGCTGGCCGGGAGCATGGCGCACAAAATCGGCGCCCCGTGGTCGGTGATCCTGAACGGCTCCGTCGTCCTGCTGGGCGCGGCGTGGTTCGCGACGCGATTGCCGGCGGTGCGGCGCGAGATAAGGCCCATCTACAGGGAGATGGGAATTCTGCCTGCCGAGGAGGGAATACAGCAATGAGCGATTTCAAGCTGGATGCGCAACACACAGCCGTCGTGGTTATCGACCTGCAAAAGGGCATCGCAGGGATGCCGGGTGGCGCGCCTCATCCCAAGCCCGCCGTGATTGCCAACGCCGTGCGCCTGCTGGCGGCGGCGCGGCGGGCTGGGGCAAAGCCCGTGCTGGTGCATGTGGGCGGCTCGGCGGATGGAGCGGACCGGCTGCATCCGACAGCCGACCAGCAGATGCGGTTCACGGGAGCGCTGCCGCCGGACTGGAGCGAGTTGATTCCCGAGCTCGACCGCCAGCCGGACGATATTGTGATTCTCAAGCGCCAGTGGGGCGCTTTTTACGGCACCGATCTCGACCTGCAACTACGCCGCCGCGGCCTGACCGCCATCGTGCTTTGCGGCATCGCCACCGAGTTCGGCGTGGAGAGCACGGCGCGCGACGCCTATGAGCATGGCTACGAGCTGATCTTCGCCTCCGACGCCATGACCGGCATGAGCGCCGAGAGCCATGCAGATGCGATCGAGCGCATCTTTCCGCGCATGGGGCGGGTGCGGGCGACGGAGGAGATTGTGGCAGCGCTCGAGGCTTGAGGCGCGCTATCCCACCCTAGCCGCATGAACAAGGACGCGGCGCGGCGAGGGTGGGGCACCCAACAAAGGTGGGGCACGCGCGTTGCCGGAAGAATGGGTACGGTCTATGCCTGCGCGACGCCGCACAGATGGACCTTGATGCCCAACTCGGCGAGCATGGCGGCCTTGGTTGCGAGGGCTTCATCCGCCTTCTCCGCCGATGGAGCATAGGCGACGTTGACGTGGTTGGCGCGGTGGCGAGCCATGAATTGATTCTGGCTGACGCCATGGAAGACGGCGTGGACGATGGGCCACTGGGGGGTAGTCTCGCGCCAGCGGCGCTCGGTCTCGGCCGCGGGCAGGCTGACCACCGTGCCCCGGCCCAAGTCGGCATGGAGCGCGCCACCCTCGACAAAGACTCGGCTCCAGACGATCTCGCCCGGCTTGCCGATGCCCTTCAGCGATCCGCCGCCGAGCGGGAAGTACATGGCCGGCTGGCGCTCGCTGGTAGCCCCGGCATAGCCGCCCACGAAATGACTTGCGGGCGCGGCGCCGGAGATCTGCAGCAGCCAGACAAAGGCATCGAGATCCTGGCCCTGATAGTGCTCGCCCCAGCGAACGTCGTGCAGCGTGGTCGATGGATCGAGGCCCAGCGCTCGCCAGCAGCGATTCGTAATCATCGCATCCACGCCTGCGCACTCGTCTACTTCGTTGAAATGCACCAGCGGAGCGCCGGGGTAAAGCTCTTCGTTCGTGCCCTCGGCAAAGACCGGAGGCCGATCCGCATTGTTCAGCATTCCCTCGGCCAGGTCGGATGCTGCGGTGAGGTCCTTCAATCCCTGCTGATACTGGATGCCGATGGCGTCGCAGCCGAACTCCTTCGCGATGCGGACCGCCGCGATATACATCTTGCACTGCTCGATGACCTGCTCGATAGTCAGCTCGGTGGCGGGGTCTTTGCCGAAGTCGAAGTTGACGCCCCTGGCAACGAGCCATTGATAGACAGCCTGCGCCTCCGGTTGGCTCACCGTGCGCATCTTGGCAAAGAGCGCGGACTGGCTCAGGCGCTCCTTGTAGATGCCCGCCGGGTTCAGCAGCTCGTCGTCGACGATGGCGTTGTACATGCCCATGCAGCCTTCGTCGAAGATACCCATGATTGCCTTGCGATGCTTCAGGTCATAGGCAAGCCCCGCGCCCAACCGAGCGCTCTCGGCGGGGAGCTTGGCAAAATCGAGCTCATGCACATGCGAGTTATCATGGCTGACTCTGCCCTCGCTGAGCCATTGCCGAAGCCCGGCGAGAAAGTAATCGTCCGTGAACTCCCTGCTCCACAGCGACGAAAACTCTCTCCCGGCCTTGACGAGCGACCCATTCAGATTGAGCAGGCCAACCAATCCGGGCCACTGGCCGGACCAGTTGGCGACCGTCAGAATCGGCCCGCGATGGCTGCGCAGGCCCGGCAGTACATGATGGCTGTACTGCCACGCGGCGGTGGCGAAGACCAACTTGGCCTCGGGATGGATCGTCATGAAGACATCCATGCCCATGCGCTGCGACGAGATGAAGCCGTGCTTCGCCGCCTCGTCGTAAGCATGGGCGCGAACCAGCCTGAAGCCCTGAGCGGCGAAGGCCGCCGTCAGCTTCTCCTCCATCTCTCGCTGCGCGGGCCAGCACTCCCGGTTGGCCGCAAGGCGCAGATCGCCGCTGGTTACAAGCAATACTTCATTTGCCGCCGGCTTCGCCGCTTCACTCGCGTGAACTGCCATCTTGATCGTCTCCCAGTTAACGCTATCTGTTCCTTCAAGCCGAATATACACCGGTGGCAAGGGAGAGTACGCCGTCGCCTGAAGCCATGGCCCCGATACAATAGAAATGTGACCAGATCATCCGCGCCCACGGCCCCTTCCGTGGGCTTCATCTCCCTCGGCTGCCCCAAGAACCTCGTCGACTCCGAGGTGATGATGGGGCTGCTGGACCGTGCCGGCGCGCGCCTGACCGCGCATCCCGAAGAAGCCGAGATCCTCATCGTCAACACGTGCAGCTTCATCGATACCGCCAAGCAGGAGTCCGTCGATACGATCCTGGAAATGGCGCGCTACAAGGCCACCGGCTCGGCCAAGCGGCTGATCGTTGCCGGCTGCCTGGTGGAGCGCTATCGCGACGAAATCCGGAAGAGCATCCCCGAGGTTGACGCCGTGGTCGGCACCGGCGAGCTGGAGTCGATCCTCGATGCGGCGGGTCTGGCCCTGCCGCAGGCCGCCGCTCCGTCTCTGTTCAACATTCTCGGCAGCGGCCCGGCCGCCGAGAGCCGGCCCGGCCGGGAATCGCGCGCCGGAACGCACAAGCCGGAAGAGCAAGCCTTCAGGCCGGAAGGCAACCTCCGCGAGCAGCAGGGACGCTTCAGCCGCGACGACTGGCAGGGCGCGACGCATCTGCTGCCCACATATCTCTACGACGAATCCACTCCCCGCTTTTTTACTACCCCCAAGTCTTCGGCCTACATCAAGATTGCCGAGGGCTGCGACCACCCGTGCAGCTTCTGCGTCATCCCCAACCTGCGCGGCAAGTTCCGCTCGCGGCGCTTTGAATCGGTGGTCGCCGAGGCGCGGCAGTTGGTTGCTCGCGGCGTTCAGGAGATCACGCTCATCGGCCAGGACACCACCTGCTACGGCGAAGACCTGGGCCTCAAGGACGGCCTCGCCACGCTGCTCGACTCGATTGCCGGCATCGACGGCCTGCGCTGGCTGCGCTTCCTCTACGCCTATCCCAACCGCATCACCGGACGGCTGCTCGAAACCATCGCCCGCCACGATAACATCTGCAAGTACCTCGACGTGCCTCTCCAGCACGCCTCGTCCGCCGTGCTCAAGCGCATGAAGCGCGGCGCCGGGGCCGATATCTTCCTCAAGACTCTTGAGAAAGTCCGCGCCGCTGTTCCCGGCATCGCCCTGCGCACGACTTTTATCGTCGGCTTCCCCGGCGAGTGCGTCGAGGACGCTCTTATCCTCGAAGAGTTTGTCAAAGAAGCAAAGTTCGACTGGCTGGGCGTCTTCGGCTACTCCGACGAGGAAGGCTCCGGCGCATTCTCGCTCGACGCCAAGGTCCCCCGGCGCACCATCGAAGCCCGCAAGCGGCGGCTGATGAAAGTTCAGCAGGGAATCAGCAAGCGAGCCAAGCAGCAATGGGTGGGCCGCGAACTGGTGCTGCTGGCCGAAGGCGAAAGCGAAGAAACGTCGCTGCTTTGGGAGGGCCGAACCCAGTTCCATGCTCCCGAGATCGACGGCAAGGTTTACATCAATGACTTCGGCGACTTACCCGCTCTTGAACTCGGCCGCTTCTACAAGGCTCAGATCACCGAGGCGCACGAGTACGACGTAGTGGCACGCGTCCTGGTTGGACCGCTGTAAAGTGGAATTAAGTTATGCCCGCCAAGAAGAAATCCGCCAAGGTTCTCCGTTGCCCCACCTGCGGCATGTTGGTCCGCTTCAACGACGAGGATTTCCCATTCTGCAGCGACCGCTGCCGCAAGATCGACCTCGGCAAATGGGCTATGGGCCTTTACAAGATCAGCTCGCCCGTCCTCGACCCCGAAGTCCTGGAAGACCTGGGCGGCGGTCACTCCAAGAACGGCGACTCCGATGACGACTAAAGAAAAGTGGTGCTACTGGGGTTCGCTTGTACTCGCGGGTCTAGTGAGCCTTGTTTCTTCTTTGCTCGGATGCGTTTTCATTTTAGGTCTTCTGTGGATGCAGCGCCCCGCTAAAGAGTTCGTTCCTTGCTTGCTTCTCGTGCTTGGAGTCCCGCTCTTTGCGCTTGCAGTGGGAGTTTCGAGGCGATTCATCCCTCTCCTTTGGACGATGGCGTTCATCTACCCTTTTGCAGAGCTTCTGCTTGCGGGTGATTCCTTCGACACGAAATCTTCCCTGATGTTCGTGGTGGGAGCCGGAACGATCTCCTTGGCGCTTCTTGCGGCGCTCTTACAGTTCAGCGCACGTTTCGATTCGATTCCCATCGAGACAGACAGCCAAGAGGTCAAACATGATCCAACAGCCTGACAATCAGGCCTATATCTGCCAGCCTCCGCCCGCCCGCAGAACCCTCTGGGCATGGACGGTGGCGACGTTCTTCGGCGCGGGCTTCGGCAAGCCTGGCCCCGGCACCTGGGGCTCGGTTGCCGCGGTTTTGCTCTGGGCCGGCTATGCCTGGGCCTTCCATCCTGCGCCGCGCGCGTTGCTCGCCGCTCTCATCATCGGCATCGCACTCACGCTCATCCTCGGCGTGCCAGGCCGCCACCATTGCCGCGCGCGAATCGGGCCGGCACGACCCGCAATTCGTCGTCATCGACGAAGTTGCCGGGCAGTGGATCGCGCTGCTCTTCAGTCCCGCGGACTGGCGTCACGCCCTGATCGCGCTGGTCCTCTTCCGGCTCTTCGATATCACCAAGCCCTTTCCCGCGCGCCAGCTTGAGAGCCTTCCCGAGGGCTGGGGCATCGTCTTCGACGATGTGGCCGCCGGGCTGTATGCTTTGGGTGTAGCATCCTTGTTGCGTATCTGGATCTGACATGCCCCACAGCCGCGCCCAATCCGTCCCGGCAATTCTCCCCGAGCCGCGCATTGACGAGATTGTGCCTGCTGCCGCTCTGCCGCTGGGCGAAGTGGAAGCGATCGGCGTCCACCTTGGAGTGATCAGCAACGGGGAGCCTGCTATTCTGCCCGCCGTGCTGGTCGACGGCCAGCCCGCGCACCTGCTGATGAGCCGGCCAACGCGGCTGGCCTTTCGCGTTCCCGAGCAGGCATCCACCGGCCTCGTTGAGGTCAGCAATCCCTTTGGGGCCAGCAACGCCGCGTCTCTCCGCGTGGCCCGCCAGCTCTCCGACGGGCTGCACCCGGTCACCAGCCCCGCCGTCAGCCGCTCCGGCATGATCTACGCCACCATCTCAGGGCAGAGGGGCAAGATGACTCCGGTCTCGGTGGTTCGCATCAGCCCCGACGGCCGCGGCACGCCCTTTGTCACCGGAATTCTGAACGCCACCGGCCTGGCCTTCAACCCCGATGGCGACCTCTTTGTTACTTCGCGCGCCGAGGGCAACGTCTACCGCATCGACGCCGCGGGCGAGTCCACCATATACACCGAGGGCATGGGCGTGGCCACCGGCCTGGCCTTCGACGCCGATGGCAACCTTTTTGTCGGCGACCGCAGCGGCACCATCTTCAAGATCAATGCGCAGCGGCAGATCTTCGTCCACGCCACACTCGAACCCAGCGTGGCGGCTTACCACATGGCGGTCAACGCCGCCGGCACGCTCTTTGTCACCGCGCCGTCGCTCTCCTCGAACGACGCCATTTGGGCCATCGAGCCCAACGGCGACACGCGCGCCTGGTATCGCGGACTGGGCCGCCCCCAAGGCTTGGCGCTCTCCAAAGAGGGTGACGTCTACCTTGCCGCCTGCCTGCACGGCCGCCGCGGCCTGGTGCGCGTCACAGCACAGGGCAAAGCAACCCTGGCCGTCGCCGGAGCCAACCTGGTCGGCGTCGCCTTTTCTCCCCTCGGGACCACCGTCCTCGCCACCAACGAAGCTGTCTACGATGTGGACCTGGGCGTCGAAGGACTGAATCTCTTTTGAGCTTTTGGCTGTTAGCTTTTAGCTCTTAGCTGGTGCGGCGGGCGTTCCAGCATTCGTGGTTGAAAGGTCGAAGCCGTTTGTCCCAGCACCACCGGAGCTAATGGCTAAGAGCTAAAAGCTAGAGGCTGCTTTTATGAAATCCGAAATCATCGCCGTCGGCTCCGAGATGTTGACCCCCTGGCGTCAAGACACCAACTCGCTCTATCTCACTGAGAAGCTCAACGAGATCGGCGTCAGTGTCGCCTTCAAGACCATTGTGGGCGACCGCCGCAAGGATCTGGTTGGCGCCATCCGCAGCGCCTTGGGCCGCACAGACGTTGTTGTACTCATGGGCGGCCTGGGCCCCACCGAGGACGACCTTACGCGCGAGGCCGTCGCCGAGGCGCTCTCGCTCACGCTGCGCCGCGACGATGCCCAGCTGGCCGCCTTGCAGGCACGCGCCGCAACCTGGCGCATCCCCATGCCCACGAACAATCTGAAGCAGGCCGACGTGCTTGAGGGCGCTACAGTGCTGCCCAATCCCAACGGCAGCGCTCCCGGCCAGTGGCTCGACACCGTCTACGCCGGCTATCGCAAGCTCATCCTGCTCGTCCCCGGCCCTCCCAACGAGTGCCGCGCGCTTTTCGATGCGGAATGCCTTCCCCGCCTGCGCGCCGCCTTGCCCGCGCGGCACATCGCCAAGCGCACCCTGCGCGCCGCCATGATTCCCGAGTCCCAGGCGGACAAGCTGCTGGCGCCCATCTATACCACCTACGCCGACGTGGAAACCACCATCATGGCCCACACCGGCGATATTCAGCTCACGCTGCTCTGCACGAAGGCGAACGCCGCCGCCGCCCGGAATCGCGTTGACGAGCTGGCCGGTCGCATGGAAGAGGCGCTGGAGGATTGGCTCTACTCCTCCGAAGGCGAGTCGCTGGAGCAGATCGTGCTGTATTATCTAGGACTTCGCCAGGCTACGCTCGCCGTGGCCGAAAGCTGCACCGGCGGCATGATCGCCGAGCGCATCACCAGCGTCCCCGGCAGCTCGCGGTCGTTCCTCGGCGCCGCAATCGTTTACTCCAACGAACTGAAGACCGCCTTTGCCGACGTGCCGCCGGAGCTCATCGCCCAGCACGGCGCCGTCTCCGCCGAGGTCGCCCAGGCCCTCGCCACCGGCATCCGCCTGCGCACCGGGGCCACGCTGGGACTGGGCGTGACGGGCATCGCCGGCCCCAGCGGTGGAACGGAGTCGAAGCCCATCGGCCTGGTCCACATTGCCGTCTCCGACGCCGAGAAGACCGAGTCGGTTGAGCGCACCTTCCGCGGCGACCGCGCCCGCATCCGCGAATGGACCACTCAGCTGGCACTGGACCTGGTGCGACGAAGGCTGAGGTAGGTGTCAATCAGCCCCTTGCTCCCGGTCGCGTTGCCCCATTTGTCCATCCAAGATTTTGAATCCGAGCAGCGAATTGTCACAGAGCCGGGTGCCATACATCACCGCCAGTGCGGTGCGCGAGGTGTCTTATTTCGAGGTGCCGGTCTTTGCCCCGTGGCGGATGGATGGCGCAGGACGGAAACGAAGACCGGGATGCAGTCGCCGATGCCCACAGGCCCGTACTATGGGACAATCTCGCCGGCGATAATTGAATCGCAATTGCCCGAGGCCCCGAATATGAACGGCGCGATGGAATCGGTCTCAGCATTCGGCCCCATCACTTTCGTGATGGCGTTTGTTGGACCCGTACTCATCCTGATTCTCATTGGCGTCTTGTGGTTTTGCCCGCGCCGATTCCGTATGCCTGCAGTCTTGCCGGGTATCCCGCTGGCTCTCACGTCGATCGGACTTCAGGTGCTCGTTGGCACCTTTGGAATACTGAGGGCATTTCAGGAGATTGCGACGCAAAGGCTGGCTGGCGTGAGGAACGTAGCGGGATCGATCGCTGCTGTAACAGGGTCTTTTGCCATCGCAATCACTCTCAGTATTGGCTGCGTTGCGGCGCTGGTTGTCTTCCAGGTGATTTGCGATAGGCGCGATGAGCAAACTGAATGGAGCGAACCGGAGGATAATCTGGCGCCCCGCATCGTGTTCTTTCTGACGGCGATGTCCGCTCTTGCTACCATGGCCCTATTGTGGTTCTTCGAGCGAACCGTTGACCTTGTCCTGGTCATAGTCGACCGGACGCGGATGGCCGAGGCGCAACAAAGAATCGGCCATCTGGGCATGGCAGAGTTGGCGGCGGTGATCTCGCACAGGCTCATTTTGTGCGAGGTTTTCTCATTCGCACTTGTCGGTTTGTTCCTGGCCGCGCCGTTTTCGCTCCTGGCGGGCGAAGCCCCTGAATGGGTTCGCGCGCAATCGTGGACCCTTGCGATTTTAACTGCGCTTTGTCTTATTCCGTTCGGCGTAACCTTCCACCAGGAGATTCTCTACATGATCTCGCTTACTCAACCCAGGTAGTTCGGGAAGACTTGCTCCTCCTCAAGCCGCGCACTGAACCCGCTGCACCCGAATCTGCTTCTCGCGCTTGCGCGTCCGGGCAATCTCGTAGGCGGACTGCATCCGCATCAGCGTGTCCATCTTCACTCCGAAGGCCTTCTCGATGCGCAGCGCCATCTCTCCGGAGAGGCCGGCCTTGCCGTTCAGCAGGCTGGAAAGCGCGGGCCGGGAAACGCCGAGCGCCGCCGCCGCCGCTGTCACGGACAAACCTGCTGGCGCGACGATTTCGGTCCGGATAACGTCCCCCGGATGGGGAGGATTCTTCATGTCTTCAACAATGCAGCCTGTCACTTAACACCTGTCAACCTGGAGTTGCGGGTGTGCCACCGATGAGGCCGAGTGGGATACCGCGAACCTCGACGCCCATCTCCCAAACCACCGCAAATGGCGTAGCCCCAACTCTCGCATTTGAGCATCCACCGGCTTTAGCCGGTGGATGCTCCCCAATAACTTACAGGAAGTTTCTTTAGAGACCGGGAAACCACGGCCCAACCGCCGCACTCCGCGTGCCGCTGTCTCGAACCTCAGCCGTCCGTCTCCCTTGTCCCAAGATGTGCGAATCCACGCCCCGGAAGCAGCCGGCGATGCGGTATTCCTCCGATCACTGACCACTGGCCACTTACCACTGACCACTGGCCACTTACCACTGACAACTGTCCACTGACCACTTCAATAACCTTGCAGAGAATGAGGATTCATTTGTGCATACTATTCATCAGAGAGGATCGGCGATGGGACGGAACCGCAGCGGGCAAAGGCGAGGCGCGGCAAGCTTGCCGGCCCCGATTTTCGCACCCCCTACCCCCCCTACCCCTGCGGAGGCCGCTTTTCGGCCCCGCTCGCCTCATAACATAAATGATTTCAATGGCCTGCATTCTAGACCAGTTAACCAAACAGTAACCAGAGACCCCTGGTTTTGCCGCCTTTTCAGCTCAAAATGAGCCCGTTTTCAGCCAAGAATCAGCCGCTTTGAACCAAGAACGAAAGCACCTTCGCCGGGTATCCCAGGTCTCGCTTCCGAGACCTGGGATCGCCCTCCGGATCGCAAATCGAGTCGCGCGCAACCCTCGCAACGCCGGGTTGCGCCGGGCTCCGAAGCCGATGATTCTAGAAGTGATGCGAGATGCTCGCGATGACGGTGTAGTCGGCGAAGAAGGCATCGCCGTTGGTTGTATTGTTTTGGATTTCGGGCACGCTGGGCGGACGATCGCGATAGAGCGCCCATGGTCCGTTGACTGAGAAGGTGTCTCGCTTGTAGTTGAGCATCAGGCCGGGGTCCAGGGAGAATATGAAGCCGGGGCGGCGGAATCCATTGCTCGATCCCAGGAGGTCGCGAACCGGCACGCCTTCACCGCGGACACCCAAACTCAGAGCCAGCCCTCGCACCTTTGGGATGCTTTGGGAGACGCCGGCGCGGTAGAGGTACTGGTCGGTCACCGACATTACACCCTGCCCGGGCTGGCTGCGAAAGGTCGGCACGCCGTTGGTGTCTTCCGGGTTGAAGAGGTAGGTAGCCTGGCCGTAGACCGCCGCGCGCCGCCAGAGCGCCTTGTACGCCTGCGTGCCCACATTGAATCCCCACGCCCCATCGCCGGGCTGCATCGACTGGTCGGCCGTGGCCTTGACGATCTGCCCCTTGTACAGCGCAGAGCCCGTGGCATAGTCGATCCCCGTGGGAATCTTCAGAGATGCGCTGAAGGCCACGTTACCGCCGTTTTCCGTTGGTGGCCGGAAGACCCACCGCTGCGCGCCGATGGTGATATCGCCGAGGCCGCTGACCTGGAAGATCCCCGCAGGAGGATATTTCTGGTCGCGAGTGCCGTTGAAGACCGGAATGTCGGCGATCAGGCTCCAGCGAGGGTTCAAGCGATATTCGATGCCGACATCGAAGATGTTCTGGTGGTTTTCTATCGCAGACGGCCGGGGAATCTCCGTCGAGCCTTGAAAATACTTGTTGGAATTGAAGACCCGGTAGCCGATGTCAACCGTAAGGTTATGACGCCACGCGGGCGACACCGTCCCGCCGGTATCGGTGGAGACAAATTCATCCAAGACTCTCTGGTTGCTGTGGGCAGCAACGCAGCCCTGCGCGGACGCTCTAACGCAGGCAAGTGGGATTGCGGCAAGTGCCAGCAGCGCCAGCAGTTTCTTTGCGTTTTTCATACTAGACCTCCGAGTGTTGGCCTCCCAAGCGGATGTGATATGGATCACATCGTTTCGCAAGTATCCCAACGCTACGCGAGGAGGCGGCTGTTGTCCTCAGCCTTTAGGTGGAAATTTGGCTGCAACGAACGATGTGCATCCTCCATGGATTGGATACCAAGGTGGCGTCCTGCAGATCGGGTCTTGCCGGATCGCACGACCCCATCCGCTTGCCTGGTTGAGCCGGTCCAGGATCCTCCTGCCGCACCCTTCATCGACTACAATTGCCGGTATCCGGATCGTGGAGGCTCACCCTGTTTGCGGCGCTCTTAGCCCGTCTGAATCCCGCATCGAGTCTGCTCAACACGAGCCTGCTCCAATTGCGGCTTGGGGGAGTGGCGTCGCGGGCGGCGGCACACCTGGCGTTTGCGCCCCAGAACGGCCTGCGCCACTACCTGAAGGCGATGCAGACGACCGACCAGACCTTCAAGGGGCTCTACCACTGGAACCTCTTTGACGCCGCGGTGCTGCTGCCCTACTTCGCGGTGATGATCGTGCTGGCGATCTACGGCGTCCACCGCTACACGATGTGCTACCTCTACTTCAAGTACCGCAAGAACTACAATCCCAATCCGCCCCGGCACTTCGACGAGCTGCCGCGGGTGACCGTGCAACTGCCCATCTTCAACGAGCAGTTCGTCATCGACCGGCTGATCGAGGCGGTCTGCGCCATGGAGTATCCGCGCGAGAAGCTGGAGATCCAGGTGCTGGACGACTCGACCGACGAGACTCAGCAGGTGGCCGCGGGCATTGTGGAGCGCTACGCGGCGCTGGGCCATCCCATCGTCTACATTCACCGCACCAACCGCCACGGCTACAAGGCCGGAGCGCTGGACGCCGGCCTGAAGGTGGCCAAGGGCGAGTTCGTGGCCATCTTCGACGCCGACTTTGTGCCCCCGCCCGACTGGCTGATGAAGGTGATCCACCACTTTGCCGAGCCGGAGATCGGCATGGTGCAGACGCGCTGGACGCACATGAACCGCGACTACAGCATGTTGACCCAGATCGAGGCCATCCTGCTCGACGGCCACTTTGTGCTGGAGCACGGCGCCCGCGTCCGCTCCGGCGACTACTTCAACTTCAACGGCACCGCCGGCATGTGGCGCATCAAGGCCATCGCCGACGGCGGCGGCTGGCAGCACGACACGCTCACCGAAGACACCGACCTCAGCTACCGCTCGCAGATGGCCGGCTGGAAGTTCAAGTACCTGCCCGAGGTCGAGTGCCCCTCCGAGCTGCCCATCGAGATGACCGCCTTCAAGACCCAGCAGGCGCGCTGGGCCAAGGGGCTCATCCAGACCAGCATCAAGGTGCTGCCGATGATCTTCCGCTCCGACGTGCCGCGGCGCATCAAGGTCGAGGCCGTCTACCACCTCACGGCCAACCTGAGCTATCCGCTGATGGTCGTCATGTCGGCGCTGCTGATGCCGGCCATGATCTGCCGCTTCTACCAGGGCTGGTTCCAGATGCTGCTCATCGACGTGCCGCTGTTCACCGCCTCCACGCTTCTCGATCGCCGTCTTTTACCTGATGAGCCGAGCGCGAGCTCTTCCCCAAGACCTGGATGAAGACCTTCCTCTATCTGCCGTTCCTGATGGCGCTGGGCATCGGCCTGACGGTGACCAACACCAAGGCGGTGATGGAGGCGCTGTTCGGCATCAAGAGCGCCTTTGTGCGCACGCCCAAGTACCGCGTGGCCAAGAAGGGCGAAAAGTCCCAGGCCGCCAAGTACCGCAAGCGCCTGGTGCTGGCGCCGTGGATCGAGCTGTTCTTCGGCTGCTATTTCCTGGCCGCGATTCTTCTACACCTTCTCGAACCACAACTACTTCACCGCGCCGTTCCTGATCCTGTTTGTCATCGGCTACTGGTACACCGGCCTGATGAGCCTGCTGCAAGGGCGCTTCGAGCGCTGGCGCACGGGCGCGGCGCCAACACCGACGAATCCAGCCCCAAGCCGTTCCCGGTGGGGGTTTAGCAACGACCTTTTACTGAAGGTGCATTATGCAAGCCGGACCGAACGATCTTCCGCCTTACGATTGGGTCTTCATCCTGGCCCTAGCCGTTACATTCTGGTGCTTCATCAGCTTTGTTATCGGGATTCAGAGCGGCTGGTTCTCGCTGTCCAGGCGCTTCCGCGCACAGGCTGAACCGTGCGGAGAAACCAGGAGCGCGGGGCCGTTTTTCTACACGGTGTATATGCGGTTCTGGCTACACTACAGCAGCGTCATCCGCATGACCGCTGCCGCGCGACGCCCTCTATCTATCTGTGCTTCTTTCCATTCCGCATCGGCCACCCTCCGCTATGTATTCCATGGAAGGAGATCCAGATCGGCGGAACGAAGTTCCTCTGGATGCGATTCGTGGTCCTCACCCTTGGCGGTGAAGAGCGCATCCCCATGCGCATCTCCGAGCGCATGGCGAGCAAGTTGGGCATCGGCGAATCCCAAATGGGTGCTGCCAATTGATGCGGCTGGAGCTGTCCGCGCTGGCATGTTCTTGAAGACACCGCGATGTTTTCGATGCGAGCTTCTTGCCAATCGTTCACGTCAAAAGCCCCGGAATCATCCCACGCGGAGTGGTGGTACTCTAGGGGCACGATGGCGCAACTGAGAATCCTGCCCGTGTTCCTGGCCGTACTGTTGATCGCTTCGCTCTCCGCGATTGCGGAGGCCCAGGATGTCGCCGCGGCCCAGGTCATGGTGAGGCCAGTGCCGGAGACTGCGCCA
>CAWCWQ010000269.1:0-10034 GCA_963799145.1 uncultured Acidobacteriaceae bacterium
GGCATCGGCCGAGTTGGTGGTACCCAGCGCGCCGGGCATAAAGTGGCTGGCGATTCGGCCCAGCCCGATAACGGCATAGCCGATCTTGCGCCCCGCGGGGGAATCCGGCGCGGAGGGCGAGGGGTTCATGACGCCGGTTGCGGAGTTCTGTGCGCTGAGAGCCGGAACGAAGTGGGCGGCCAGGCCCAGCGCGCCTAGCTTGGCGAAGTCTCGGCGAGTAAAGTGCATGCCTTTGAATCCCCTCTCTCAATGAACAGCGATTTCCCAACCGCGCGGCCGTTCCGCCGAAACGGAAAGCCGAGATTCGAGGTTTGGAGCTTCTACTATAGACGGGTGCTCCCGCTCGCTGGAAGAGACGAGTCTGCGCCCGAATTGTCTTCCAGCTGCCCCGCGCCAGCCTTGTCTGACCGAGAGCCCGCGTTTCTCAAGCGCGCTCCCGGTCCGGTTTCGGCCGCCGCATCAGGGCGCTAAAGCAAGCGCGGCGACGGGCACGGTGACCGAGCCCATCCGGCCCGAGTTTTCATCCACCACAATGGCGCGCACCGACGCCGTATTGGGCTTGATCTCGAATGACTGCACGAGGGGAATTCCGTCGCGCATGAACTCCTGGTATGTGTCGGGCTTCAATCGCAGGCCCACGGTCTGGCCAGACACCTGTGCGCGGAGGCCGGCGTCGTCGCGCTGAACGAGAAAAATATCCAGCTTGCCGGCCCAGAAACCGTCCTGCTGCGCCAGATCGAGGTCGGTAGCGGCAACGTTCAGCTTGAGCATGCCTCCCTTGGACGCGGCCATTGGTTTGGCAGTCAAGGCAACTTCGCCTACATCGGTGGGCTGCCAGACGGCTTGGCGGAAACGGTCCCTGATGGTCGCGGGCTCCTTGTAGTACAGGTAGCCGGTGCGGTAGCGGAGGGAAATACCGCGGCGGCCCGCGAGCTTGATTGTCAGCAAGTGGTACTTGTCGTCGGCGGGCTTGTCGGGGGTGAAGCTGAGCAGATATGCGGCATGACCGTCGTTGATCACGCCGTCGAGCTCGACGGCTATGCTGCCGGAACGCCGAAAGACGCGGCCGCCGGTGGCCTCCGCGACCTCGCGGAAGGCGCCCTGGATGGGATGGATATCTTGCTGCATCTGGGCCGTCACGCGGCCGGGACGCATATCGCGGCCGATGGCAACGTCCTGACCCTCGGAGCCAGTCGCCGAGCCCGCGGTGTGCAGCAAATTGGCTTTTTCTTGCTCTGCCTGGGTCAATTCGACATTCCGGTGCTGCGTGCTGGCTTCGATCGCTCCGCCCTCCAGTTGCGAGGCATCGAGCGGGTAGACGCTGACATGGGCGTCGTTCATGGCCTCCTGGGCGCGCAGGGCGAAGGGTTCAATAGCCTTGCTGCCTTTTTCGATGGTGACCGAATCTTTGTTCCAATCGGCGAGTACGTTATCGCTGGTAACCCAGACCAGGCTCTTGTGGCCGGGCAGGGAGGCAAGATGGCGGGCCACGCCGACAAGAATCGTCAGGGTATCGCGGCCCGGGTTGCTGCCGAAGTCGCGCAACTGCGGATCGAGTAGCTGTTGGTTGAGTTCCGGATCGTTGGTTTCGTTGCCGTTGACCTTGGACAGATCTTCTACGCGATGGACCTCCTCGATCTGTTGCCGGTTGCGCCGCTCTTCGTCCTGAGCCCTGGCCAGATCCTGAGCGCTGGGCATCCACCGGCCCAGCTTGGCCTGGAGCAGCGCGTGATCGGTGGTCTCTTCGGCCAGAATCCTGAAACCCGTTGAGTCCATGGCATAGAGGCCCGCGCGCTCGCCGGCCGGAAGACCCTGGAGGAATTGCATCAACTCCGCGCGAGCGTGGGTCAGGTCGCTAAAAGCCAGGTTGCTTCCGTCGATCATGAGGATGGCGCCGTTACCGACGGAGTTTGTCTCGGCCGTCTTTGCGTCCGCGGCGGAGCGGCGATTGGAGAAGGCGGACTGGCTCTCGGCGCCGGCTGTCTGGTCTTGTCCGGCAGGGGGTGAAGGGGATAATGGCGTAGCCGGCTCCGAAGCCGCGCCGGCTGCCTGGGAGAAGTATTTGAGTTGCTGCCTGCGGCCGTTGTCGTAGACTTCGAAGTCCGAGGCCTTGAGATCGGTGACCGGATGACCCTTCTTGTCGAAGGCCACCACGCCGACGTCCACCAGGCGAGTTGTGGCGCGAAGTGTAAAACCCGTCGCGGGAAGGGCAGGAGGAAGGTGGGCGGGAGCATCGGGCACTCCGGTCGCCTTAGCGACGCTGACTTCGGCAGCGGCCGGCTCGGGCGCTGGCGCCGGAGCGGTTCCGGCCGCAGAGTCCTGGGCGCCGCTCGAAGCGGGCGCGGGCGAAAGCGCGGCTTGGCTGGCTACAGATGTGACCGGGGCTTCGGTTGAAACAGGGGAACCGGAGTTGTTCCCATTTTCGGGGACAGCGCCCGCGTTCGCTGGCCCAGCCTGGCCTGGGGCGAGGGAATTGCCAGCGGATTCGGCATCGCTATCGGCGACAATGGCCGCTTCCGCCCGGAAGACGTGATACTGCTCAAATGTGACATCGTCCAGCGATGTCTTAAGGGGCTGCATCTGGTTCGCCAAGGGGCCCAAGAAACGCGGATCGAACTGTAGGATTTGCGCCTCCGTGCTGGAAATGCTTCTAAGGGGGCAGACATAGGTCTTTCCGGCGATTTCCACCGATCCGTATTCCACCACGATGCCGGCCTTGGTGACGGGATCGTCCGGCTTCATCTCTGCCAGCAACAGGAGGCGAAGGATGGTCCCGGTGGCGGGATCGACGGTCAGCTCCCCGTGGTAGGCAGCAACCTGACTAAAGCGATGCAGGTTCGCGGGGCTGGTCGGCGCCTCGTTTTCGACTTGGTTTAACCGGCGCAGGCTCGAGGCGCCGGTGGTGGCTGGCGCCTCTTCAGCGACGCAGCAGTATTCCACCGGCCAGTGGGACTTTTCTTTGGGCACGGAGTAGCTGAAGACGGCCTGGAGACCGGATTCTCCTTGTTCCCAATGGCTCCAAGCCAGCTTGTTCTCGGCGGCATCTAGCAGCACGATACCTAGAATGGGCCCAAAGACTCCCCTTGTGGTCAACCCCTTCGGCTTCCGATCCCTGACTGCGCCGGTGTCGACGACCTCGCGGCCATCGCGATAAAGCACCGTGGCGGTGGAGCCTCCGACCGGGTGCAACGGCCGATAAGGGATGAAGGACTGGCCCGCTCTTTGCAAGAGCGGGGTATCTTCAAAGCTTGTGGTAACCCTGGTGGCCAAGAAATTCGGCAACTCCGGGATGGTCCTGATCACATAGTTCACAGTCAGCGCCAGGATATTTCGTTGCGCGGCAAGGTCCGGGGCAGGCGCCGAGGGAATCTCCACTGCCGGGGGGTCGTGAAACTCCGAGGCATCTGCCAGCCCGACCAGTGCCAGCCGGGCTTGTTCGCCGGGCAATGTGGCCTTCCAATTCGAGAGCTTGGCGGGGCTTAGCCGCTCGGTCAGTTCGAGATCGGAGAGTTGGCGGGCGACATCCGCATCCGGCTTGCCTTGGACGGCAGTCAGCGCCTGCTTCAACTGCTCAACTGTGACGCGCTTGGCAGCGAAGGCTTGCTGCGCGATGCCTGCGAGGATGAGGAGAAATGCAATTCTGCGTATCATGCGAATTCCTTGCCCGGCCGCAGCCAATCTGGCCAAGGCTACGAACCGTGAAGAAACGGTGTGTGGGGACCAAGGTGCTCGAGCAGGATTCACAGGTTGGACCCAGGAATCTCGATCCGGTTACCGCAACTTCATTTCACGCTCAAGTCTCCATCCGCGTCAACCACCAGCGCGTCGCCCTGAATCTGGATGGAGTGGATCTTGAGGCGTTCCAGGGTGACCTTGTACCCGGAGGAGGCGGTTGAACCATCGAGGGCCTTGCGCAGCAGATCGGCGGCATTGACCTTCATCGCCGAAGGAATCTGGCGGCTGAGGAAGGGAGTGAGGACAAAGTTGAGCTCCGGCTGATCGCTGACCCGGTCAACGCGGGCGTCGCGGAAGCCGATGGTCTCGCCCTCCCCGTCGGGGGCCAGCGAGACCTCGGCCGGAAGCGAGAGCGCCAGGCCCAGGCACGCGCCGCCCACCGGCTTGCCTAGCCGAGCGTGGGTCTTCACCCGCACAATAAGGCGGTCGCCGGCAAAACGGAGTTGCGGACTCTCGGCATAGATGGGGCAGGCGCTCTTGGCGTTGCCTTTGAGGTAATACCGGCCGTCGGGCGAATTGAAGAGCTGCTGCTTGAGGGTGCGTTCGAGAGCGTCTCGGCTCACCTTGAGTTCAACGGCGCCGCACCGCGACGCGGCAGCGGCCAGAAAGAGTAGGGCGGCGGCCAGTATTCGCCGGGGTATTGTCATACGAGTATCGTGCCATGGCGGTTGTGATATGGCCAGTTTTGCACACCGAAAGCGCGAGCCGGCCCCGGCCCGGACCGGGATTGAAGCCGCTAATCCTCTAGGACGCAACGAGATGCGCCCGCTTTGCATCGCGACCTCGCGGCGCGCTTTTTGTGTGGTTAAGAAGCAATTTAACTATTGATTTTTGAACAAAATATATGTAAAATAATGATCTAGAGTTTCCTCTGGACAGACAGGCCCCCAACTTGTTGCGGAGGAAGTACGGGCAAATCAACTCTTCTTAAGGAAACCAATCAATGGCGAAGCGTCGTGGAAATCCGAATTGGGGCAAGCCGGAGCCCATAGGCCCGGTTGTGCCCACAGTGACCTCCTTCGAGCAGATCGTGAGGGAGTTCAAGCTCAACCCGGACCAGTACATCCGGTCTACCCGCCTGCGGGAGTGGGCTCGGCGCAACAAGAATTCCAAGTATATCCCCGAGGCACTGCTAGAGGCCTGGGGATTCGAGATCGAATCGACGTTGTAGGCCGTTTTCTGCACTTTTTCAAGAGCGCCGCCCCTGGGCGGCGCTCTTGCTGTTTGGACGGTGATGGCAGCGCCGTCACCAAAATCGGGGCTATGCTCCGTATTGCTCGTCGCTGACCTGCTCCATCCAATCGACAGTCTTGCCGTTGAGCTTCTCCTGTATGGCAAGGTGGGTCATTGCGGTCGTGGGCGCCGCACCGTGCCAATGTCTCTCGCCGGGCGAAAACCAGATTACGTCACCCGGCCGGATCTCCTCGATCGGGCCGCCCCAGCGTTGCGCGCGCCCGCAGCCGGAGGTGACGATCAGCGTCTGGCCGAGCGGATGCGTGTGCCAGGCGGTGCGCGCGCCGGGCTCGAATGTGACGCTTGCGCCGACGACGCGCGCCGGATCGGGCGCGTCAAACAGCATGTCAACGCGGACCGTGCCGGTGAAATACTCCGCCGGCCCTTTGCCTGAAGGCTGTGAACCGATTCGTTTGATCTCCATCGCTTGTTTCTCCTCAATTGACCACGTGAACTCCGGTGGGTCTAAAGCAGGATCCGAGGAGGTTCCATCCCCGGATCCTCAGGGCGGCCGGTTGAATCGGTCAGAGCCCGGTCATCTTCTCGATGTGTTCCGGGTACCGAGCGCCTTCCACCTTGATCTTCGATGCGGCGCTTTCGATCCCGGCGAGGTCTTCGGCAGAAAGTTCGATCTTGGCGGCGCCGATGTTCTCTTCCAGGCGATGCAGCTTGGTCGTGCCGGGGATGGGTACGATCCACGGCTTCTGCGCAAGCAGCCAGGCAAGAGCGATCTGGGCGGGGGTTGCCTTCTTTTGCGCCGCGATGCTGCCCAGCAGGCCGACGAGAGCCTGATTCACTTTCATGGCTTCCGGCGCAAAGCGTGGGATCGAGCTGCGGATGTCGGTCTTCTCGAAGGTTTTGCTCTCGTCCATCTTGCCGGTCAGGAAGCCCTTGCCCAGCGGGCTGAAGGCGACGAAGCCGATGCCGAGTTCCTCGAGCGTCGGAACGATCTCCTCCTCGGGCGTCCGGTACCAGAGCGAGTACTCGCTCTGGAGGGCTGTGACGGGTTGAATAGCGTGGGCGCGGCGGATGGTCTTCGCGCCGGCCTCCGAGAGGCCGAAATGCTTGACCTTGCCCTCTGCAATCAGATCCTTGACGGCGCCGGCGACATCTTCAATGGGCACTTCGGGGTCGACGCGGTGCTGGTAGTAAAGATCGATGACGTCGGTCTTCAGACGTTTGAGCGAACCTTCCACGGCCTGCTTGATGTGCTCGGGCTGGCTGTTCACCGGCTTCGGGCCGCGGCTTCCGTCGGGATTGATATCGAATCCGAACTTGGTGGCGATGGCGACCTGCCCGCGGAAGGGCGCGAGGGCCTCGCCTATGAGTTCCTCGTTGTTGAACGGACCGTAAACCTCGGCTGTGTCAAAAAAGGTGACCCCGAGCTCGACGGCCGCGCGAAGCAGTGCGATCGAATCCTTTTTTTCCGGAAAAGGAGCATAGGAAAAGGTCATCCCCATGCATCCCAGCCCGAGAGCCGATACTTCCAGGTTGCTGTTTCCAAGTTTGCGCTTTTGCATTTTTTCTCCTTTGGCGCCTTGGCGCCGATACGCACAAGTTGAAGGCCGGAAGACCACCATACTGCTGTTAGCGGATGCGTCCTACTCGATCAAGCACTGTTCTGGCGCGGCGCGATCCTTACCCGCGCTTCTTCTCAGTCCAAAGAATAGGCTGTGGTGTTGTTGGAGCGGTATCCCGATCCTTCCTATTGATTGCCTATTTCTGTCGCGCAATGACATTTTTGTGCATCGATAACCCGATCGGGATTAGGCTGATAACGATGGAGCAATGCGAAATGCCAATGGCGGAACAAGAAACTCCGGGTGCGGAGACGCTGGCCGAAGTGGATGCGGTGCGGGCAGATCTGACGCGCGGAATCGCTGCCCATATCGGCGTGGAGGGTCCGGCCGCTACCGATGTGCCGGGCCTGCGCCTCTCCCGCAGGAGTGCGCCTTCGGAATGCTATTCTGCCGCCTACGAGCCCGAGCTTGTGGTTTGCGTACAGGGAGAGAAGCAGATCAACGTCGGCGGCGCGACGCACGTTTGCGATGGTTCCACCTTCCTGCTGACCTCGGTCGATTTGCCGGTCGTGAGCCAGATAACCAAAGCATCGAAGGACGAGCCGTTCCTTGCTATGGTTCTCAAACTCGAAATGCCGGTCGTTCGGGAGATCCTCAGCCAGGAGGAGTTCCACGCGCCCGAACTCTCATTCGGAGTCCGCGGCATGGCGGTAGGCAGGACTCCAGCCGAGATGCTCAGCGCTTGCTGCCGGCTGCTCGGCCTACTGGACACACCCAGGGACATCCCCTTCCTCGGCGGCCTGATGCAGCGGGAGATCGTCTATCGCGTGCTGCGCACGCCGCTGGGCAGGAACCTGCGCGCCATCGCCACGCTGGGAGAGCAGAGCAACCGAACAGCGAAGGCCGTTGGGTGGCTCAGGACAAATTACGACAAGCCGCTGCGCGTGGAGGAACTCGCGTCGGTTGCGCAGATGGGCGTCTCCACGCTGCATCATCGTTTTCGCTCGCTGACCGCGATGAGCCCGCTGCAATATCAGAAGCGGCTGCGCCTTCATGCCGCGCGCGTGCGGATGATGACGGAGGGCATCGACGCCGCCAGCGCGGCCTTCGATGTCGGCTACGAGAGCGCAAGCCAGTTCAACCGCGAGTACAGCAGGCTCTTTGGCCAGCCGCCGATGCGGGACATCAAGGCGCGCCGTGTTTCCACCGCGGCGGCCGCCCGCGATTGACAGCCCACCGGCAAGCCGGGCGCTGAGCCACTCCCGTTCGGCGCGCGCGGGGCCTTTGCCGTTTGCCTCTGCCATGGGCGAGAATGGGAGGGTGGCCATGCCCAACACTCTCCGCGCCATCGAGCCTCCTTTCACCGACGTTCCCGGCGCCGTGGACGAAATTCGTTCCGGCCGCATGGTGGTCGTGGTAGACGACGAGGACCGGGAGAACGAGGGCGACCTCACTCTGGCCGCCGAGTTTGTCACCCCGGAGGCCATCAACTTCATGGCCCGCTTTGGCCGGGGGCTTATCTGCCTGACGCTGACCGAGGAGCGCGCCGATCATCTGCGCCTCTTCCCCATGACGCAGCACAATTCGTCGCGGTTTGGCACCGCGTTCACCGAGACCATCGAGGCGCGGGAGGGGGTCACAACCGGCATTTCTGCCCCCGACCGGGCACACACCATCCGCACCGCGATCGATGCCAGCGCGACCTATTCCGATCTCGCCCGGCCGGGCCACGTTTTTCCGCTGCGGGCGCGCCGGGGCGGCGTGCTGGTGCGTGCGGGGCAAACCGAGGCCTCGGTGGACTTGGCGCGGCTGGCCGGGCTCAATCCCTCGGGCGTGATCTGCGAGGTAATGCGCGACGACGGCGAGATGGCGCGCATCCCGGACCTTATCCCGTTCTGCCGCGAGCATGGGCTGCGGATTCTGACAGTGGCCGAGCTGATCCGCTACCGGCTGCGCCATGAGCGGTACATTGTGCGCGGCGGCGAGAGCCGCATCCAGACCCGCTACGGCGAGTTCCGCATGATCGCCTACGAGAGCCAGGTGAATGGCGGCGAAAGTCACATCGCGCTGGTGCGCGGCGAGCTTTGCCCCGATTGCCCGGCGTTCAACAGCGGACCGGCAGTTGCGCCATTGCCGGGGGGCTGGGCCTGCCGCCGGCCGGCGAGCAAGAGTTGCGGCCTCCATGCGCGCGCGCCGTTCTGGTGCGGGTGCACACACGTTGCACGGCGGGCGATGTATTTGCGGCCGACTGCCGCTGCCGCGAGACCCTCGATCAATCCATGCTCATGATCGCCGAAGAGGGTTGCGGGGTCTTGCTTTATCTGCACAATACCTCGCGCGGCTTCGAGGTGGATCGCGCTCTGGATTCGCCAGAGGCCTTCGAGCCGGGCGGGGCGGCTGCTTCGTCGCTTGCGCCAGAACCCAGCGTTGCGCGACTGATTCTCCATCGGGAGTTGCGTGCCCGCGAAGGCTCCCAGGCGCGCTCCGGGCGGATTCTGCGCGCCATAGGACTGGGCGGCCAGATACTGTCTGACCTGGGTATCCAGCGCATCCGGCTTCTCTCGAACACCCCCATGCACATCCCCGCGCTCGAAGGCTTCGGGCTGGAGATCGTGGAGCAGGTGGCGATTCCGGTGGGAGAATGGAGCCGCGTAACATGACCTTCCTGAAGTCGCTGTTACAGCCCCAAAGCGTATGGCTGATGGATTGGGCGTCCTGATCGAGGTGGCGGTTTCTGTGGAAATGCATGCTCAAGCCGCTGCCCAGCCTTCGCATATCGGAGCCTAACATCTAGGTTGTATTGACTGGAACCATTGGGGAATATCAAATGGCGTCCAAGTGTCTCTGGGCTACGTCTGCCGAGGGGCCGAAAAAATGACAGCTGGGGTAGGAAGGCGGAAAGCCTTGGACCGAGTTCCCCACTCGATTGAGCCGCGGAGCCTCTACGCATTGGCCTGGACCTATGCGCCCGGCGCCATGTTTGCGTTTAACGCCATCACGGGGAGCCTTATCGACGTCAATCCGGCGGCAGAGGCGCTCTCGGGGTATTCTCGCCAGGAACTTCTGGGCTTGAAGATCATCCAAATCCACCCGGAGGCGGAGCGAGAGCGGGTCAGGGCCGAATTCCTGGATATGGAGGCGATGCAGCAGCCATCGCGTCACTCTGGCTGCCACCTTCGGCGCAAGGACGGCCGTTGCATTCCAGTGGCGGTTTCGTCCTCGAAGTCGGTGGTGCTGGATGGTCAGCAGACGGCCATTTGCGTGTACATCGACATCTCTGAAACGCAACAGAGCGAGCATCGGCTTGCCACTCAGAACTGGGCGCTATATGCCTATGCCGGCGCGGCCCTGGCGCTGGGGCAGGCCGATTCCTACGAGAGCCTGCTGACGGGTATTTGCGAGGCGATTACACGCGAATCCGTCTACCTGCTGGCGTGGGCCGGCTTTGCGGAAGATGATCCAGGCAAGCCGATTCAAGTTGTTGCGGCGGCGGGCAGCGCCATGGGCTACGTGGAAGGCTTGCAGGTGAGCTGGTCGGAGGAGGAG
>CAWCWQ010000270.1:0-4026 GCA_963799145.1 uncultured Acidobacteriaceae bacterium
CCCGGCGTGGACTCCGCCCGATGGTTTCGGCAACGGTCTCGGGTCCACCATCGGCCAACCGGCCGGCGCGCGTGCGCACCAGAAAGTGCGTCCCCAACCGATCTGCCGCGCCGAACAGATCGAAGATATCGCTGTCCTGGTCGCCCGCGTGTACCGAACGTTGTGGCTGCCCGAGCAACTCGGTCGAACAGCGCAGGTTCTCCAGCCAGCGCACGCTCTCCATCTCCTCGATGGGAGCGTGACGCGCCTTTCTTTTCGCCTTCTGGCCTTTGAATGTCTTGCGGCTCCAGAACTTGACGGCGGTCAAGCCCAGCGGCAGCCCTTCCAGAGTCAGGGCCAAACTGGAGTGCGGGCTAATCCCGCAGGTAGTGAAGTACAGCGGCCGGCCTTGTGTGTCCTTGCGCACGGAGCCCTTGCTGACCAGTCCCACCGCCGCCATTTCCTCGCGCTTGCAACTGAACTCGGTGGTATCGTGCAGTGAAAGAAGAGGCGCTTCGCCCTGGGGCAGCCGTTCTCGTGTTGCTTCAAAATGCCCTGCCAGAATCTGCTCTTCACAGATCCGCTCGCTGGAGAAAAACCGGTAGGCGGCCTTGGCGGCAGCCCAATCCCGACAGGCCAGGGGAATGCTGCGCCCAAACCCGCGGCCATCTGTTCCACCAGATGCGGCAACCGCTTTCCCAGACGCGCATCGGGCACCTCGAGGCTGCCAATTCCTGCTCAATCCAGTCCCGACCAACCGACGACTCCGCCGCTAACTTCCCTGCCTTGTGCATGAAAGCAGTTCACAGCCTCACTCCCGACGCTGCAAAGCACCCGCCTTGAGACCGTACCTGCCTCGACAACACTGGCTGAAGACGAAATAGGTTGTGGTTAATTGAAAGCGCCGAAGCGCGGGACTAACAAACGTTGTGCTTCCAGCGCGGGATGCGAGTTTCTGCCGGCGTGGAGCGATTCCATCCAGGCCCCTTTTAGGGGCCACAAACCATAGAGCCTCCGGCTTTGCCGGAGGATCTTTACTGTGCGCTTGGGCGATGCGGTCCTCGGCAAGCGGCATTCCGGCTTTGAGCGTGGTATGCTGTCGCCAATAGTCCTTTCTTCACAGGCGGGATGCGTACTACGATCGTTTGTCCTGTTTGCGATTCGATGGCTGCCACTGTGGCGAAACCGTGTGCGCAATCCGCCTGAAGCGCCCCTTAGAAGCTCTTCTCCGGTTCCGCTCAATCGCGCGCAGGGCAATTGTCTCCGAAGCTTGCCGGCATGGAGACTGACACAGAGATTGCCCGCGGCGACATAGAATTCAAATAGTCAGGAGCCTATGCACGATGGACACAGGCATCAATACAGGCACCACCGATGAGCTGACGCGCGTCTTTGTCAGTTACGCGCGCGAGGACGCGAAGTGGCTGGACCGGGACTACAGGTTCAACCTGGTTCCCTTCCTCATGGAGTCCCTGAAGAGGCAAAATGTCGTCTTCTGGTTCGACAAGGACCTGAAACCCGGCGACGAATTCAGAAGGCACATCGAGGCGGAGATCGATCAGTCGCAGATCGCCCTGCTTATCGTCAGCCAATCGTTTCTGAACTCGGATTTCATTGAGCAACACGAAATGTCGCGGATCGCGGAACGCGCCAAGCTGGGGCAGACGATCATCGTGCCATTGCTCGTGGAGCCCTGCGATTGGAGCGAGTACCCGGTTCTTGCGGATCGCCAGATGGTTCCCGGTTCGACGCCGTTGATCGACTACACGGAGAGCGATGCCAAATGGGCCAGGGTCAAGGCCGAAATACTGGATGGGTTCAAGACCCAGGTGAAGCGAATTCGCGCGGCGCAAGCACTCGCCCGATCGCAGCACGAGCAAGTCGCTCCCGCTTCTGAAAAGGCTCATCGGGAAGCCGATGAGCGCAAAGGACCGGACGTGCCGGCGCCGCAGAAGCCGGAACAAGAGGAGTTGGTGGCAGGACCGGGCGCCGAAGCATATCCGGCCGAGCCCAAGCCGACCGGGGAAGAGACCAAGCCGCGGCCCGAGCCGGGTGATGGAAAGCAGCAGCGGAGCCCGAAACGACTCCCCGTGTGGGTTTGGGGAGCGTTGGCAGTTCTGGCGCTGCCTGCGGTGTTTCTTCCCCAACGTGCTTGGCGCTTTGGGCGGTTCGTGAGGCAGTCCGTCACGGATCAGCTCTTCGCCAAGCCTTCGCCGCAGCCGTCGCCGAAGACTGATTCCGCGGCGACTGAGCAGCAAGCCGATGCGTTCGAGGGTCAGAAGCGTTATGCGGAAGCCGCCGCGATTTACGAACAGCTTTGCGCCGGCGGCCGTGCCCGGAGCTGCGGTGAGCTTGGCTTTATGTACGATACCGGCAAGGGGGTCGCAAAGGATGCTTCCCGGGCAGTGGTACTTTACACCGAGGCCTGCGATGGAGGCTTTGCCTTGGCTTGCAGCAATCTCGGCCTCGAATACTACAATGGCACGGGCGTGGCGCGGGACTTCTCCAAGGCGGTGGCGCTCTATTCCAAGGCATGCGATGCCGGTGCCCCTCAGGGCTGCACCAATCTGGGCGTCAATTACCAAAACGGGGAGGGGGTCGCGAAGGATGATTCGCGGGCGGCGGCTCTCTATTCGAAGGGCTGCAAAGGCGGCGACAATGACGGGTGCGAGAAACAAACCGCTTTGAAGAAAACAGTGAAGAGCGACACGGCTGCGGCGAATTCCAAACAGGCAGACGATCAATTAAATAAGATTATCGAGGATAATGATGAATTGGCCCGGCAGGTTGTTGCGGAGAGGCAGGCCAGCTCCGCGAAGCTCAGCTCGGATTCATGCAATCACGGCTTGGCGCAAGCGTGCAGCGTGCTCGGAGACGATTATTGGAAAGGCGAGGGAGTCGCCAAGGACCCGGCAGAGGCCCGGATGATGTTTTCAATAGGCTGCAAGATGGGCGACCAATATGGCTGCAAACGGCTAAAAGAAGTGCAGTAGCCTGGCGCCCCTTTCATTTTCGGTCGGAAAACATTGTGGGCGCCCCATTCTTTGCGATTTTGTGAAGGGTGGGCGGATAATAGCCCGGTCAGCTTTGCCGTCTCCCGCCCTTCGCCAGAAAGAAGCGAAGGATGGGGTGCCCTGATTCGAAGGAAGGTTAACAATCCCAAGAGCTTAGGTTGCGCCACGCACCCAATGCGCGTCGGCCCGAAGGTCAGTTCACCCCGCCTTCACCTTCACAAAAACGATTCGATTGCCGTCCGGATCGTGAATCGAAAGCGTCAACTTCTGCTTTTCCGCTGGGATGTTCAGCGCCTTGAGCTGTGTCGCGGCGTTTTGAAGATCGGCGACGCCGAAGTAGAAGACAAAGGCCGAGCCGGGGCCGTGCTGGATGAGCTGTACTCGCTGGCCGGATGAGCCGGGAAGCGCGAGCCAGATTCCACCGGAATCTAGCGCTGCGGCCGGCTTGAAGCCCAGCTTGTCGATGTAGTAGGCGCGCGCCGCCGCGGGGTCTTGCATCTCGATCCCCATGGCGACGATCTGCTCTGAGATGCGCTTCGCTCCCAGGTGCAATCCCTTGTCGTTGCTGTGCCTGGAGCCGGGCATGTACTGCGTGTATTCGATGTTCTGCTTCTCCGGCCCAGACATGGTGAAGAGCAGATTGCCGGCGGCGGCCTTGCGCACCGGAATGGGCGCGAGACCGAGCGCGGCATAGGCCGAATTCAGCGCGTCGATCGCCGGTGACTCGAAGCAGACGTGCATGAAGCCGACGGTGTCGGTGGGCCGGCCCTGCGGGTACAGTTCAATGAACTGGAGGTCGTTCACCTTGACGAAGGACTGGGTCGTCATTCCATCCCGGCTCATTGCGAAGGCCTCTTCGAAGCCCAGCTTCGCATAGAAGTCGCGAGACTTGTCCAGATCGGCTACGCGAATGGCCGCATGGGCCAGGCCGGCAAGCTCCGTCGGCTGAACGGGAGCCGCCGCCGGCGCTGCTGCCCGCGCCTGCGCGGCGATGCCGGCAGCAAGAGCAGCAAGTAGCCCCACCGCCAGAATG
>CAWCWQ010000271.1:0-21423 GCA_963799145.1 uncultured Acidobacteriaceae bacterium
CCTTAGTCCCTAGTCCCTGTTACTTGATAATCTCGCTCACCGTGCCGGCGCCCACCGTGCGGCCGCCCTCGCGGATCGCAAACCTGAGGCCCTTTTCCAGCGCCACCGGCGTAATCAGCTCCACCTGCAACTGAACGTTGTCGCCCGGCATCACCATCTCCACGCCTTCGGGCAGCTCCGCCACTCCCGTCACGTCCGTCGTGCGGAAGTAGAACTGCGGCCGGTAGCCCTTGAAGAACGGCGTGTGACGCCCGCCCTCTTCCTTGCTCAGCACGTACACCTCGCCCTTGAAGACCGTGTGCGGCGTGATCGAGCCCGGCTTGGCCATCACCATCCCGCGCTCCACGTCCTCCTTGGGAATGCCGCGCAAGAGCAGGCCGGCATTGTCGCCGGCGAGGCCTTCGTCCAACTGCTTCTTGAACATCTCCACGCCCGTGCAAACCGTCTTGCGCGTCTCGCGGAAGCCCACGATCTCAACGTCTTCGCCTACCCGCACCTTGCCGCGCTCGATGCGCCCGGTGACCACCGTGCCGCGCCCCGAGATCGAGAAGATATCCTCGATGGGCATCAGGAAGGGCTTGTCGATGGCCCGGTCGGGCCGCGGAACGTACTTGTCCACCGCCTCCATCAGCTCCTCGACCTTGGCCTCCCACTGCGGCTCGCCGTTCAAGGCGCCCAGGGCCGAGCCGCGGATCACCGGCACGTCGTCGCCCGGGAACTGGTACTTAGACAGAAGCTCGCGCACTTCCATCTCCACCAGCTCGATCAGCTCCTCGTCCTCCACCGCGTCGCACTTGTTCAGGAACACCACCATGCAGGGAACACCCACCTGGCGAGCCAGAAGCACGTGCTCCTTGGTCTGCGGCATGGGCCCGTCGGTGGCCGCAACCACCAGAATCGCGCCGTCCATCTGCGCCGCGCCGGTGATCATGTTCTTGATGTAGTCGGCGTGACCGGGGCAGTCCACGTGCGCGTAATGCCGGTTCTTGGTCTCGTACTCCACGTGCGCCGTGGCGATGGTGATGCCCCGCTCCCGCTCTTCCGGCGCGTTGTCGATCGAGTCGAAGGACCGGAAAACAATCTTCGGGTTGTGCTTCTGCAATACCTTGGTGATCGCCGCCGTCAGCGTCGTCTTGCCGTGATCGATGTGCCCGATCGTCCCCACGTTCACGTGAGGCTTCGAACGATCAAACTTTTCCTTCGCCATAGAACTCCCAAGTCCCTTTCGTAGCTGGTACTGCCTGTTTCAACCTGGGGCGCCGGCGATCCGGCTCCAGCCCCAAAACCAGTGGTCAGTTATCAGTCGTCAGTTGTCAGTTTCATCCTGCTCAAGCTCACTGCAACAGCTCAACCCGTCCAAACTGACCACTGAAAACCGACAACTTGCTTTCACTACCTGCCCTGCGAACGGCCGATGATTTCGTCGGCAATCATGCGCGGAGCCTCTTCATAGCGCGCGAACTGCATTGAATACGAGGCCCGGCCCTGGGTGGACGACCGAATGTCGTTCACATAGCCGAACATCTCTTTCAGAGGAACGATGGCCTTGATGACCTGCGAGCCGCCGATGCGATCCAAGTGCTCTATGCGGCCGCGCCGCGAATTGATATCCCCAATGATGACGCCCATGGACTCCTCGGGAACGGTGACCTCGACGGCCATCACCGGCTCCAGCAGCACCGGACTGGCTTTGCGCGCCGCTTCCTTGAAGGCGATCGATCCGGCAAACTTGAAGGCCATTTCATTGGAATCCACTTCGTGATAGCTGCCGTCGTAGAGCGTCACCTTGACGTCAACCAGCGGATAGCCGGCCAGGATGCCCAGCTCGATTGCCCCCTGCACGCCCTGGTCGATGGGCTTGATGTACTCCTTGGGGATAGAGCCGCTCTTGATCTCATTGATGAACTCGTAGCCCGCGCCCGGCGTATTCGGCTCGACGCGCAGCTTGCAATGGCCGTAGTTGCCCGAGCCGCCGGTCTGGCGAATGTACTTGCCCTCGGCCTCGGCCTTCTTGCGGATGGTCTCGCGGAAGGCCACCTTGGGCTCGCCCACATTGGCTTCGACCTTGTGCTCGCGCCTCATGCGGTCAACCAGAATCTCCAGATGCAACTCGCCCATGCCGCTGATGATGGTCTGGCCGGATTCCTCGTCGGTACGCACCTTGAAGGTGGGGTCTTCGTCGGCCAGCCGCGCCAGGGCCACGCCCATCTTCTCCTGGTCGGCCTTGGTCTTGGGTTCGATGGCCACCGAGATCACCGTCTCCGGGAAGGTGATGGCGCCGAGCGCGATGGGATGGTGCGGAGCACAGAGCGTGTCGCCGGTCTTCAGTTCCTTCAATCCCACGCAGGCGCAGATGTCGCCGGCGTAAATCTCGGTCACATCCTCGCGCTTGTTGGCGTGCATCTTCACCAGCCGGCCGATGCGGTCGGTCTTGCCGGTGCGCGGATTGAGGATTGTGTCGCCGGTCTTCAGCGATCCCGAGTAAACGCGGATGAAGCAGAGCTTGCCGAAGGGATCGTTGATGATCTTGAAGGCCAGGGCCGCGAGGGGCTCGCTGTCGTCGGGCTTGCGGACCTCGATCTGGGAGGGACGGTGAGGATTGATGCCCTCCACCGGAGGCTTGTCCAGCGGGCTAGGCAGGTAGTCGACGACCGCATCGAGCAGCGTCTGGACACCCTTGTTCTTGAAGGCGCTTCCGCAGAGCACCGGAAAGACCTTCAGGTCGATGGCGGCCTGGCGAATGCCGGCCTTCAGCTCGGCAATGGTGGGCGTTTCGCCTTCGAGAAACTTCTCCAGCAGTACGTCGTCGGTCTCGGCGATGATCTCAATCAACTGCAGGCGGAAGGCTTCGGCCTTCTTCTGCAATCCGGCGGGGATCGGCTCGATGTCGAACTGCGAGCCCATGGCCTCGTCTTGCCATACGACGGCGTTCATCTCGATCAGGTCGACGACGCCTTTGAAGCCGGCCTCGGCGCCGATGGGAATCTGCAAGGCCACCGGGCGAGCGCCCAGCCGCTTGCGAATCGTCTCGAGAACGTGCTCGAAGTCCGCGCCGTTCTTGTCCATCTTGTTGACGAAGCAGATGCGCGGAACCTTGTACTTGTCGCCCTGCCGCCACACCGTCTCCGTCTGCGGCTGCACGCCGCTGACGGAGTCGAAGAGCGCCACGGCGCCATCCAGCACGCGCAGGCTGCGCTCCACTTCCGCGGTAAAGTCCACGTGGCCGGGCGTGTCAATGATATTGATGCGGTAGTCTTTCCAGGTGCAGGTGGTGGCAGCCGAGGTGATGGTAATGCCGCGCTCCTGTTCCTGCTCCATGTAATCCATGGTCGCCGTGCCCTCATGCACCTCTCCTATACGGTGCGTGATGCCCGTGTAGAAGAGGATCCGTTCTGTCGCTGTCGTCTTTCCGGCGTCGATGTGCGCCATGATTCCGATATTCCGGCAGCGGTTCAGCGGTGTAGTGCGAGGCACGGCATTCTTCCTTGCGGAGCTTACTGCCCGCGGTTAGATCTTTCTGTCCAGCTACGTCCCTAGGTCCCTAGTCCCTTAGTCCCTAGCTTTACCAGCGGTAGTGGGCAAAGGCTTTGTTGGCCTCGGCCATGCGGTGAACGTCTTCCTTCTTCTTCATCGCCGCGCCGCGCCCGTTGGCCGCGTCAAGCAGCTCGTTCGACAGCTTGTCGATCATGCCCTTCTCGCCGCGGTTGCGGCCGTAGGTGATCAGCCAGCGAATGGCCAGCGACGTGCGCCGGTCCGGATTCACTTCGATCGGCACCTGGTAGTTGGCGCCGCCCACGCGGCGGGTCTTGACTTCGAGCAGCGGCTTGCAGTTCTCGACAGCCTTCTTGAAGAGCTTGAGGGCATCGTCGCCGCCGCCCTTCTCTTCGAGGTTCTTCATCGACTGATAGAAGATGGCCTGGGCCGTCAACTTCTTGCCGCCCCACATCATCGAGTTGACAAACTTGGTGACCAGGTCAGACCCGTAAACCGGGTCAGGCGCCACTTCCCGCTTCGCTATGTGCCCTTTTCTTGGCATAGATCCTCAAAAAACAGCTATTAGCTGTTAGCTTTTAGCCCTTAGCTTCTCTGCGTAGAAGCCGCCGGCCCTTCGGTCCCAGCAAAACGAGCTAATAGCTAAGAGCTAATAGCTACAAAGCTCTCGTTACTTCTTGCCCTTGGCCGGCGCCGGACCGCCCTTGGCGCGCTTGGCTCCATACTTCGACCGGCTCTGCTTGCGTGCGGAGACGCCCACCGAATCCAGCGTGCCCCTGACCACGTGATAGCGAACGCCGGGCAGATCCTTCACGCGGCCGCCGCGGATCAGCACGATCGAGTGCTCCTGCAGGTTATGGCCGATACCGGGAATGTAAGTGGTTACCTCGATCCCGTTTGTCAGCCGCACGCGGGCTACCTTGCGCAGCGCCGAGTTCGGCTTCTTGGGCGTCTGTGTATACACGCGCGTGCACACGCCGCGCCGCTGGGGCGAGGCCTGCAATGCCGGCGACGCCGTTTTGTAACGGGGGGCCGTGCGCCCCTTGCGAACCAACTGATTGAATGTAGGCAAACTGAAACTCCTTACCCCTTCAAAAAACCCATCGACTTCCAAACTCACCAGCCGCAAGCAGCCTTACGGAGCCTCCCCACTGCGAATGCGCAAGATTTCTCTCGATTGCGCACGCGCACGGAAGCCCTCTCGTTGCTGCTTCGCGTCTGCCCTCTTCCCATCTCAGACGAGAACCGGGACGGTGGCCGGGCGCTCGCCGCTGCGAGGCCAACTCCGTATCGCGGTTCCGGCCCGCATAGCCCTCCAAGGTGGAGAACGCGCGGGCTCCGTAGCGATTTGCCCCTGCCCTCGGCAAGAAGAGAGCCGCTTCGGGGACTTGTCTGGCCGGTCAACTGCACCCGGCCCTGCCGCCTCCGGCCTCATGGCGCCTGACTTTGGCGCACACTGGCTTGAGAATCGGCTCCCGTACCTTGCTGCCTGACGGGCTGCACACACGCACTCGGCGTTAAGACACACGCACGGGGGCGTTCTTGCCGAACCTTCTAACAGTATCAAGAAACGCGGGCGGGGTCAAACGATTTGTCGCCCCACCCCCCCAAAAAGGCTCCCACCGGCACGGCGAGATTCGTTTACTGGATGTTGAGCAGCTTCCAGGCCCCGCCATCCAGGGCAAACTCAGCCTGGCGCCTGCTGCTCAGCTTGTTACCGGGGTTGTGGGCGATCTGCTGTAGCGCGTCGGGCACGCCATCCATGTTCACGGCCTCGGTAAACGAAGCGCCCTTGCCCCCCACATCGTCCTGCGGATCCTTCACGTCGCGGGCCTTCAGATGGTTGGCCGCCACTGTCACCACAACGATTGAGTAATTCTTGTCGTCAACGCTATCCGGGCGCCACTTGATTACGTCGCTTCCGTCCTGCAGCTTGAGCGCCTTCTTGCCATCGGGGGTCAACTTGAAGTCGGCCCAGAACTTGTTGGGATAGATGGTCGTCCGGTTCCAGTACTTGGCCGTCGCGCCCATCCTCATGCCCAGATCGTCCACTACAACATTGACGCCCACGGCGGGAGTCTGGTCATATCTTGCCTGAATCAGCGCCTGCGCCTGCGCCGAGGTCAACTCCGGCGCCGACTTGCAGCCAGCCAACAGCATTCCCGCGCCCATCAACGCCACGCCTCCAAAAACCTTCAAATTCACCGCAATTCTCACTTTCCCTCCGTACGCCGCCAGAAGCGGTCCATTTTGTCTCGACCCGCCATTTTTATTCTTCTATACGCCGCTGTCAAGGGAGGAGATTCTGGCGCGTTCGAGCGCGGAAGAGCATCGCGCTCACGAAGGGATGCGATGCGCGGAGTGCATGGGACAATGCTGCCACCATCCAGGAGCGGAGGCGGGCTATAATCTGGCCTATGGCGGCGAGCACACAGACCGATTTGCCGGAAGCCGAGGGCCCGCGGAATGCAGCGGACGAAGCGCAGGCCGGCGCGGAATCCAAGCTGGCGGCCCTGGAATCGCGCCTGCGGGAGCTGGGAAGCCTGATGGTGGCCTACTCCGGCGGCGTGGATTCGGCCTTTCTGGCGGCCACGGCGCATCGCGTGCTGGGCGGCGCGGATGCTGGCCGTGCTGGCCGACTCGCCCAGCCTGGCCCGGCGCGACTTGGAGCAGGCCAGCGCCTTTGCCCAGTGCGCTCGGGATGCCGCTGCGCGTGGTGGCCACCGAAGAGCTGGACCGGCCCGAGTATGCGCGCAACGACGCCAACCGCTGCTTCCACTGCAAGGACGAGCTTTTCGCGACCATGGAAGCGCTGGGCGCCAAGCTCGGATTTGAACGCATCGCCTACGGCATGAACGCCGACGACACCAGGGATTTTCGTCCCGGCCAGCGCGCCGCCGAGGAGCACGCCGTGCTGGCGCCGCTGGCTGAGGCGGGACTGACGAAGCTGGAAGTGCGCGCGCTGGCCAAGGCTGCCGGCTATCCGCTCTGGGATCGGCCCGCAGCGCCTTGCCTGTCTTCGCGCGTGGAGTACGGCCGCACCGTGACCCGCGAGGTGCTGGAACAGGTGGAGAAGGCCGAGGAGAGCCTGCGGCAGTTGGGCTTTCGCGAGCTGCGCGTGCGCCATCACGGCGAGCTGGCCCGCGTGGAGATTGCCCGCGCCGAACTGCCCCGCGCCCTGACCATGGAGATGCTGGACGCGATCTCCGCCGCGCTCAAACAGGCCGGCTTCCAATACGTGACGCTGGATTGCTCCGGCTTCCGCTCCGGGTCGATGAACGCCATTCTGCCCGTCGAAGTGCTGGCCCGGCGCGGCGCATAGGCGTGATTCGTGGCAGACCGTTTAGAATCACAAAGCGATGCGAATTGGATATCTGGAGTGTTTTTCCGGCATAAGCGGCGACATGCTGCTGGGCGCGCTGGTGGATGCGGGCGTTCCCTTCGCGTGCCTTGAGGAGACGGCAGCCGCGCTGAACGTGGGCGCGCGGCTGGAGATGCGCAAGGTGAGCCGCGGCGGGCTGGCCGCAACCAAAGTGGACGTGATCACAGACGAGCAGCAGGCCGCCGCGCCCGCGCACAAGCACGAGGAAGATTCGCCGCACTCGCACGAGGCTCATTCGCACGAACACGGCGCGCACGCTCACACGCATGCCGTTCACCGGCCCTTGTCCGCGATTCTCGAAATAATTCGCTCCGCGCCGCTTGCCGCCACCGTGAAAGCAGCGCTCCATGCGCGCCTTTCAACTGCTGGGCGAGGCCGAGGCGGCCATCCATTCCATTCCCATCGAGAAGGTGCACTTCCACGAGGTGGGCGCGGTGGATACCATCGTCGATATCGTCTGCGCGGCGGCGGGATGCGAAGCGCTTGGTGTTGACGCGCTGGCTTGGCGTCGCCCTTGAACGTGGGCAGCGGAACGGTCGTCTGCCAGCACGGAACGCTGCCGGTTCCGGCTCCGGCCACGCTGGCTTTGCTGCGGCGACGCGCCCGTCTATGCGGCTGGCCAGCCCATGGAGCGGGTTACGCCCACTGGCGCGGCGGTGCTGCGAATGCTCGAAGTCAGCTACGAGCCGCTGCCGCCCATGCGCGTTCAGGCCACGGGCTACGGAGCGGGCGGGCGCGAGACGCCGGGAGAGCCCAATCTGCTGCGCCTGCTGGTGGGCGAGGCGACCGAAGCAGCCGCGCGAAGGCCCCGCTGCCGGTGAACCGATTGCGGTGATCGAAACGGTGATCGACGATTCCAGTCCGCAGGTGCTGGCTTATGTGAGCGAACTGCTGCTGGACGCCGGCGCGTGGGACGTTTATCGCGCCGCGGTGCAGATGAAGAAGGGGCGCACCGGCGTGCAGTTGACCGTGCTTTGCCGGCCCGATCTCGTGCCCGCGCCTGCGCGATCTTCTCTTCCGCGAGACCACCACCATCGGCCTGCGCTGGAGGCTCGAAAACAAGCTGGCGCTGGAGCGTGAGTTTGTAAAGGTGCAGACAGCATGGGGCGAGGTGCGCATCAAGATCGCCCGCTGGCCTGACGGCAAGGTCGCCAACGCCTCGCCCGAGTATGAGGACTGCCGTTTGCTGGCTACACTGCACTCGGTTCCCCTGAAAGAGGTGATGCAGCGAGGCCATGCGGGCTTACGCTGAAATTGCGGGAAAGGACGAGAGCTGATGGATCGGGCAAGCATCGAAGCGCTGCTGAACGAAGTGCGCGAGGGCCGGACCGGCGTGGGCGAGGCGCTGGACCGCCTGCGCGACCTGCCCTTCGAGGATCTCGGATTCGCCAAGGTCGATCATCATCGCGCACTGCGCACCGGTATGCCCGAGGTGATCTTTTCCGCCGGCAAAACCGTCGCGCAGGTGGCTGCGATCTTCGCCCGGATGGCTCAGCACGGCGGCAATGTGCTGGCCACGCGCGCCTCGCGAGAGATGTTCGAAGCGGTGAGCGCCGTCGAGCCCCGCGCCGAGTTTCACGAGACTGCCCGCGCCATCACACTCACGCAGGCGCCGGCCGCGCCGGGCAAAGGCACCATCGCCGTGGTCTGCGCCGGCACCAGCGATTTGCCGGTAGCCGAAGAAGCCGTAGTGACGGCGCGGCTGATGGGCAATACGGTTGAGCTGATCGCCGACGTCGGCGTGGCCGGAATTCATCGCTTACTGGCGCAAAAGAGCTCGCTGCAATCGGCCCGCGTGCTCATTGTCTGCGCCGGCATGGAGGGCGCGCTGCCGACGGTGGTGGGAGGGCTTGTGGATGCGCCGGTGCTGGCCGTGCCCACCAGCGTCGGTTATGGCGCGTCGTTTGGCGGCGTGGCGGCGCTGCTGGGCATGTTGAACACCTGCTCGCCCAACGTCTCGGTGGTCAATATCGATAACGGATTCGGCGCGGCCTGCATCGCCTCGCTCATTAACCGAATGTAAACGCCTGCCGCCGCCGCTACGCGGCGGTCTTCAGCAGCCAATAGTGAAAGCCATCGACGATGGCCATCAGCGCCGCCTGGTTCAGATCGCTGCTCACGCCCGCGGTCTCCACGGTTCGTGGCCGTCGGCGTTGAAGCTGACGGTGACGCGGACGTGGGCCGCTGTGTCGTGCGCCGATACGTCGATGGCCGTCACGCTGAAGGTGCCCAGGTGCATCTTCGCCAGGGCCGGGTACCACTTCTCCAGTTCGTGGCGCATCGCCTTGGTCAGCGCATCCACCGGGCCGGCGCCCTCGGCGCGCGTCGTCGCCACGGTGGAGTCGCCAATCGACAACAGCATCGAGGCCTGCACGTAGCGGTTCCCGGTTTCGTCGGATTCGTCGAGAACCCGCCAGCTCTTGACGCTGAAGCGATCTTCGCAGAGTTCCGAGCACCTTCATGCAGGCCAGCCGGAAGGAGACCTCGCTGGCCGTAAGCCGCCGCCCTCGATCATGGCCTGGTTGGCGTCCATCAGGGCCTGCGCCTGCGCGGAGTTGAGTGGAACGCCCAGCGCCTCGGAGAGCAGAACGATGTTCGCCCTGCCCGATTGGCCGTTCACGCCGATGACCGGGCTGGCGCCCACCCTGGCCGGATCGCACCAGAGATAAGCTCCGGGATTCTTGCGTTCGCTGCTGCCGTGCATGCCGGCCCAGGTGCCGAATGCGCCGGGGCCAACGATGGGCGCGCCGTGCGGCGCCTCAAGCGAGAAGGCCGCGTAAGCCGAATGCGCCAGGCTGGTCAGCCCCGTGAGCGCTTCGGGCGTGACAAACTCCGCCTCATCGCGGAGCTGCATGCTGCCGATCACGGTGGTCAGGTTCACGTTGCCGCAGCGCTCGCCGGTTCCCAGCAGCGTGCCTTGAATCTGCACTGCGCCGGCCAGAATGGCGGCGCGCGCGTTGGCCACGCCCAGGCCGCGATCCGTGTGGCCGTGAAATCCGAAGTTGCCCTCGGGGTAGCGTCGCACCAGGCCGCCGATCGCCTCTGCAACTTCTTCGGGATTAGCGCCGCCGGTGGTGTCGCAAACCACCAGCCGGCTCACCTTCTGGCGGACGCATTGCTCCGTCATCTGGTGGAAGTAATCGAGCGTGCGCTTGCTGAAATCGGCGTCGCACTCTTCGCCGTTCTCGCGGCGGCCGCAGATGGCGTCCATGGCGTGCTCGAAGTCCACGATGACCTCCAGGCCGTGGTCCTGAAGGCAGGCGATGGTCTCCGAGGCCATCAGCAGATTTTCTTCCGGCGTGGTTTCGAGCGACCGCATCACATCGAGCAGCCGAGACTTGACGACGATGACCGCAACCGGCACGCGCCGCTTGTGGGCGGCGATGAACTGCACATCGGGCCATTGCTGGACCTTGGCGCCGCGGCCGCGCGTCCGGCCGAAGAGCGCCAGCTTCATCGCGCCCGTATCGACCGGGACGAGCGCGCCGGTCAAATCCGCTACAAACTTGTTTGCCCCGGCAAAGCCGATCTCGGCATAATGCACGCCGAAGGCCGCCATGCGCTGCAAGAGGCTGACGGCATTGGGGACGGAGATATCGATGTTGGGCTGCTGCATCCCGTCCCGGAGGCTGGTGTCAAACAGCTCGACTTTTCTCATTTCCGCTTGCTTCATCTGTCCCTGTTCCCGATTGCGAAAGCGCTGCTCCTACAGCATAGCCCGGCAAGCTGGATTCCGGCTTGCCATGATACCGCCCTCTTGCCGCTCTCGCAGTTGTCCGGAGTTCGGGGTGCTTGCGCAGTTTTCGGTTTGCCGGTGATTCGACCAAAGCGAATCCACGAGATTGGCGTTAGGATTTATGCTTATCATCGACGGTTGTCATGATGAACAAAGCAGACCCTCAAGCCCGCCCTGTCGTTTCCTTGACTGTCAGTCCGAGAACTGACGGTGATCGCCAGATTTTGCAACGAGCGCTGAGCGATTTCGCTCAGCAAGACGCGAACATCAGAATCGGCACGGAATCAGAGGGGCAGTTCATCATCGGCGGAGCGAGCGAGTCACAATTGCAATCGATCCGCGAGCGGATCTTGCGCGAATACAGAATCGAGGCCGACATTGATCGACCGAAGGTAATTTACCTGGGAACGATCCGCAAGCAGGCAGAAGCGTACGGCGAGTTCATGTATGTCAATGTGAAGCTGAGGCTGGAGCCGTTAGAGGAAGGAAGTGGCTACCAGTTCATCAACGAAATTAGAGACGGAGCATTGCCGCCTGAGTTCATAGAATCGGTCAATTCAGGTATTCGAGACGCGATGAAAGCTGGCATCCTCGCTGGTCAGGAGATAGTGGACCTGCGGGCGGTTCTGTGCGATGTGAGCTACCCTCGCGAAGGCTCGACCGAATCGGCTTTCAAAATGGCCGCTTCGATGGCCTTCAAAGAAGCTGTCCGCCGAGCGAATCCGGTCGTCTTGGAACCAATCATGGCGGTTGAAATCAAAGGGCCGGAAGAACGCCTGAGCACTAACGACATCATTGGGGACCTAAAAAGCCGGCGCGGGAGCATCATCGGTCTTGAGCATGAGGACAACTCTTTATTACTTCGAGCCATCGTGCCAATGGCAGAAATGCTCGGTTACAGCTCCGTCATGCGCTTCAACACACAAGGACATGCCGATCATTTCATGCGGTTGATCCGGTATGCGGAGGCGCTTCCTCGCAGCGAGCCTGGAGACGATGAAGCAGATGTTACCGTTCTTGGACCCAATGACCCAAGGCCCGAGTCTGGAGGAGATGCGGCAGGTGTACTCGCTTTCAAACCTAGAGGCCCAAAGGGGAAGAGTCGTTCCGCTGCCGTCAAGCTCGATCCAGAATCCGAGTAAGCCGTCGAGATCACCCACCGATCTCCCGAACGGATGGCATTCGCCGGACAGCCGCCAGACGTCGTCGGCAGCCCCAAACCGCCAATCGGTGATGCAGGTCACTGTCGGGCGTTTGGCTGAGCGACAATCATTACCCCTGTACGGCTTGCACGCGCGCGCGTCGTTTGGGAGATGATCGTGGCCCGTTCCAGGTTGCCGATGTGGTCGCAGGATCTCGCAGGTATTCTTTCTGCTGCTGTTCCTTGCGCTGCTGCTCTTTACCTCGCTGAACCTCTTTATCGGCGGCGGAACCGAGATTCAACTGCGCGCGCCGGTACGCCTCTTCTTCGAGTGGGATCCGCTGGTGGCGCTGGTAAACGCGCTGGCCAGCCACGCGCTCTATCGCGGCCTGCTGTGGAGCCTGCTCATCCTGGTTCCCACGCTCTTTCTGGGGCGCTTTTTCTGCGGCTGGATCTGCCCGATGGGCACGCTGCAGCACTTCGTCGGCAATATGCCCTCGGAGGCCAAGCGGGGCAAGCAGCGCATCGAGGCGAACCGCTACAAGCGCTGGCAGACGGGAAAGTATGTCGTCCTGCTCGCCGGGCTGGTTGCGGCCTGCTTCGGTTCGGCGGCGATCGGATGGCTCGATCCCTTCAGCTTGCTGGTCCGCTCCTTTGGACTGTCGGTTCTTCCGGCCATCAACGCTGCCGCGCGCGCCTTGCTGACGCCGCTCGAAGGCAGCCACAACGCGGCCATCAAATCCACCGGCGAGACGCTGCACACGATTCTGCACTATACAGTGCTCGATCTTCGCCAGCCTCACTATCATCAGGGGCTCGTTCTGGGCATTCTCTTTATTGCGATTCTCGCCGCCAGCTTGCGCGTTACGCGGCTGTGGTGCCGGGCGATTTGCCCGCTGGGAGCGCTGCTGGGCGCGGTCTCGCGCTGGTCGGTGCTGGGGCTGCACAAGGACCCGGCGGCCTGCGACAAGTGCAATCGCTGCCTGCTCCACTGCCAGGGCGGCGACGATCCCATCGGCGGCGTGCCCTGGCGCAAGGCCGAGTGCCTGATGTGCATGAACTGCGTGGGCAGTTGCCCGCACGGCAGCCTGCAGTTCCGGTTCTTCCGCAAGGAGCAGGAGGTTGCCTCGCCGGACCTGGGCCGGCGCAGAACGCTGACCGGCTTGGCGGCCGGCGCGGCGGTGGTTCCGCTGATGCGCGCCAACACGGGCATGGGCAAGGGCCGCAACGAGCGGCTGCTGCGGCCGCCGGGCGCGCTCGATGAGTCCGATTTCCTTTCGCGCTGCATCCGCTGCGGCGAGTGCATGAAGGTTTGCCCGAACAACGCGCTGCATCCCACGCTGGACCAGGCCGGGCTGGAGGGGCTGTGGACGCCCACGCTGGTGCCGCGCATCGGCTATTGCGAGCCGAGTTGCGTGCTCTGCTCCGAGGTTTGCCCCACCGGCGCAATCTGGCAGATTACGCCGAAGGAAAAGGGCTGGGTGGTGGGCGTTGGGCGTCAGCGAGACCGACCAGCCGATCCGGCTGGGGACGGCATTTTACGATCGCGGCCGCTGCCTGCCCTGGGCCATGGCCACCGATTGCATCGTCTGCGAGGAGTGGTGCCCGGTTTCGCCCAAGGCCATTTATGTTCAAGAGGCCAGGTGATCGACTCGGCGGGCAACACCAAGACGCTGAAGCAGCCGCGCGTCGATCCCAGCCGCTGCGTGGGCTGCGGCGCCTGCGAGTATGCCTGCCCGCTGCAGGAGCACCCCGCCGTCTACGTCACCAGCATTGGCGAAAGCCGCTCGCCGAGCAGCCAGATTCTGCTCAACAGAAAGTAAAGGAGACCGCCATAGATGTTTCGTTCAAGAGAATGGATTTTCGCCGCTGTAGCGATTGCGATCGCTAGCCGCGGCCGCTGCCACAGGATGCAAGAAGAAGGCCGTCGACCCGTTCCCGGCGTCGGGCGCGGTGGCCGGCTGGGAAAAGACCAGCGAGACGCGCATCTTTGCGGCCAAGGATCTGTGGCAGTACATCGACGGCGACGCCGAGCAGTACATATCTGCCGGCGTGGTCACCACCTCGACCTCCGACTACAAGTACCAGGGCCAGTTGGAGGCGACGGTGGATGTGCACACGATGGGCGACGCGGCGGGCGCGCGCAAGATTCTGGAGACCGGACAAACCAAGGACGCCAAGGCCGCTGCAACTGGGCGATGCGGCGTGGCGTATGCGCAGAGCGTGATCTTCCGCAAGGGCCCTTATCTGGTGCGCATCGTTGCTTATGAGTCCACACCCGATGCGCCGCAGGCTCTGCTGGCGCTGGCGCATGGCGTGGAAGCAAAACTGTAAACACCCTGGCCGGAACGACGGCCGCGTTGACGAGAGTGGGAGGAGATTGCCATGAAAAGCCGCCGGCGAATTCTGAAGACCACAGCCGCGGGAGCCCTGATTCTGGGTTCGCCAGAGCAGACTGGGATTGGCCGCGATGCTCGATCAGAATGCCCAGCACGCAGAAGCTGGCAAGTCCAAGGTTGTGGTGGCGCGCGATGCGGCGCTGCACGGTCCGGACGGCCAGCTCGACGAGAAGCGCGTGCAGGCTCTGCTGGACCGCGCCATGGCCGCCTACACCGGGCGCGACAATCCGGTCGAGGCCTGGAAGCGCATCGTGCCGGTCGACAAGGTGATCGGCCTGAAGGTGAACGGCCTGGGCGGCAAGGGGATCTCGACCCACGCGGCGCTGGTGATGGCCATCTGCGAGCGGCTGCAACAGGCCGGCGTCAAGCCCGGCAACATCGTGATCTGGGACCGCAACGCCCGCGACCTGGAAGCATGCGGCCTGACCATCAACACCGATCCCAGCCGCGTCCGCTGCTACGGCACCGATGTGGCCGGCTACGAGGAGCAGCCGGTGGCATTCGGCTCGGCGTCAATGTGAAGCTGGCCAAGATTCTCACCCGCGAGTGCGACATGGTCATCGATCTGCCGATTCTCAAGGATCACGAGCTGGCCGGGCGTTACCTTTTCCATGAAGAATATGTACGGCGTCGTGCAGCGGCCGTATGAACTTCATGCCAACGGACTGCAACCCGGCGTGGCCGACCTGAACTGCATTCCCGTGGTTCGCGAGAAGGTGCGCTTCACCATTGGCGACGCCATGACTTCGGTTTATCAACGGCGGCCCAGGCTTCCACCCCGAGCGGCTCTGGCAGCCCAACGCGCTGATCGTGGGCGAGGACCGCGTGGCCATCGACCACACCGCGTGGCAGATGATCGAGCGCAAGCGCGCCGAGGCGGGCATGCCGACGCTCGAAGCCGCCGGCCGTCCGCCGCGCTACATCGCCACCGCCGCCGATGCCGAGCACAGGCTGGGCGTCAACGATCCGCAGCGCATTCATCTGATGGAAATTTGACCGGGAGGATGACCATGGCCGGGGAAACCGATCCAAAGCCGGATGCAAAGCAAGCTGACGCGCAGGGCCTCACGCGCCGCGAGGCCATGCTGCAACTGCTGCGCGTGGGCGGCGTGGCGGCGGGCGCGGCGGGCGCGGGCGTCTGGCTGAGCGAGCACAGCTTCCGCCCGGTTCCGGCACAGGCCGAGCAGGCGCGGCGCGACCATCGCGCGGCGCCGATCCCCAGTTGCCGCATCTCGTCGTTGCTCAATACCCCATGGACAAGAACCCCGCGATGGCTCGGTGGTTCAAGGCGGGGAGCCGCGCGCGCTGGTGCAGCGGGCGCTGGAGGATCTGGGCGGCATCGGCCGCTTCGTCAGCCGCCAGGATGTGGTGGTCATCAAGCCCAACATTGCCTGGGACCGCACGCCGGAGCAGGCCGCCAACACCAATCCCGAAGTGGTCGCCGAGGTGGTGCGCCAGTGCTGGCAGGCGGGCGCCAAGCGGGTCATCGTCACCGACGTCAGTTGCAACGAGCCGCGCCGCTGCTTTCAGCGCTCCGGCATTCAGGCCGCCGCGCGCGCCGAGGGCGCCGAGGTGATTCTGCCCGATCCCGAGCTCTTCCGCGAAGTGGATATGGGCGGCGTGGTGCTGAAGAGCTGGCCCGTCTTCACGCCGTTTCTTGAGGCCGACAAGATCATCAACCTGCCCATCGCCAAGCATCACGTGCTGACCGGCGCAACGCTGGGCATGAAGAACTGGTACGGCATCCTGGGCGGCGAGCGCAACCGGCTGCACCAGCAGATTCACCAGAGCCTGGCCGACCTGGCCAGACTTCATGCTGCCCACGCTCACGCTGCTGGACTGCTACCGCATTCTGCTGCGCAACGGGCCCACGGGCGGCAACCTGGAAGACGTGGCGCTCAAGAAGACCATGGTCGCCGGAACCGATCCGGTAGCCATCGACGCCTATGTGGCCAAGGCGTATTGGAACCTGGACCCGGAGCAGATGCCCTACCTGGCGATGGCCGCCGCGCGCGGGCTGGGAACCGTGGAGTTCGAGAAGCTGCAGGTGAAGGTCAGCCAGTTGGGATAGGCGGGCTGCTTCGCAGGCGCAGGCGGAATGGACCACCGCGCCGGTTCCAGTAAATATATGTGACTTTTATGGCTCGGCCGCTACGAAAGCGTCGTTTCGGCATCTAACACCCTGACAACCAACCGCGAATCTTGACGGAGCGCCGATGCGCGAACATCTGGCTCCATTCCTCGACGACTTTCGCCGTTACGGCGGCGAGATCGCGGTAGTGCGCTATCAGGGCAACCGCCGCCGGGTCACGACCTATGGGGAGATCGCGCGCCTTGCCGGCCGTTTTGCGGCGCTGCTGGCTGGGCGGGGCATCGGGCCGGGCGACCGCGTGCTGATCTGGGCCGAGAACAGCGCGGAGTGGATAGCCGCCTTTTATGGCTGCATGCTGCGCGGGGCGCTGGCCGTTCCGCTGGACGCGAACGGGAGCGGCGGAGTTTGCCGCGCGCGTGGCCGCCGACGTGACGCCCAAACTGGCCGTGGGCGATGCGCTGCTGCTCTGCCAACTGCCGGCAGCGATTCCGCAATTGAGGTTTGAGGAGTGGCTCGCGGCGCTGCCCGCCGAAGAGGCTGGGCCGGTTCCGGGGCTCTCGGCTGAGACGCCGCTCGAGATTCTCTTTACCTCCGGAACGACCGGCGACCCCAAGGGGATTGTGCTCACCCACGGCAACGTGCTGGCCAGCATCGGCCCCATCGAGCGGGCGTCGCAGCCCTACATGCGCTATGAGCGGCTGATCCATCCGCTGCGCATTCTGAACACGCTGCCGCTGAGCCACGTCTTCGGGCAGACGATGGGGCTGTGGGTTCCGCCCATCTTTGGAGCCGAGCTGCACTTTGAAGACCGGCTGGTTGCGCCGCGGCTGATTGAGACGATTCGCCGCGAGCGCATTTCGGTTCTGGCGGCGGTGCCGCGGGTGCTGGCGCTGCTGAAGACGCATCTTGAAGCGACGCTGCCGTCGCTTGCCGAGCGCGCTGCCGGCCCCAAGGGACAGCGACGGGGGTCTCCGTCCCGCTGCGCTGGTGGCGATTCCGCGACGTTCACTCGCGCGTTCGGCCTGAAGTTCTGGGCGATCATCTCGGGCGGCGGAGCGCTGCCGGGACCGCTGGAGAAGTTCTGGAATGCGGTTGGCTTGGTGGTGGTGCAGGGCTACGGGATGACGGAGACGACGGCGCTGATCACCCTCAACCATCCCTTCCACGTGGCGCAGGGGACGATCGGCAAGCCGCTGGCGGGGCGCGAGGTGAAGCTGGGCCCGGATGGCGAGGTGCTGGTGCGGGGCGCGTCGATCTCCGCCGCCACTTGGTCCGGGCGGCGAGATGCATCCGCGCACAGGCGAGTGGCTGGCCACCGGCGACCTGGCCGAGACAGAGCCCTCCGGCGAGTTGCGCTTTCTGGGGCGCAAGAGCGAGGTGATCGTGACCGCCGCGGGGGTGAATCTGCACCCCGAGGATCTGGAAGCGGCCATCGAGCAGGAGCCGGGCGTGCCGGCCTGCGCGGTGGTGGGCGTGGAGACGGCCGCCGGGCCGGAACCCTGCGCCGTGCTGGCTTTGCGCGGTGGCCGCGCGCAGGCAGCGGCGGCCATCGAGCGCGCCAACGGCGGCTGGCGGAGTTTCAGCGGGTGTGGCGCTGGGTGCTGTGGCCGGAGCCGGATCTGCCGCGCACCTCGACCGGCAAGGTGCGGCGCAAGGCGGTGGCGGAGTGGCTGGCGGAGAGGCACAGGGCCGCCACGCTTGCCGGAGCGGCGGCTAACGGAGCGGCTAGGAACGGCAGCGCGGACTGGCTGCTGGCGCTGATTGCGCAGATCACCGGCGAAGAGCCGCCGGGCGTGGGCGACGAGCTGCGCCTGAGCGAAGACCTGCACCTGGACAGCCTGGGCCGCGTGCAGTTGGCCGCGGCCATCGAGGAGCGGCTGGGCATGGCAACCGAGAGCGGGCTGTTGGAAGAAGCGCGGACGCTAGGGGAACTGCGGCGGCTGGTGGCCGGAAACGCGGCGGCGGACGCGCTACAACAGCCGGGTGCCTCATCCTTTCCGCGGCCTTTTGCGGAAAGGGTGGGAAAGCACGAAACCCAACCGGCGCCCGTCCACCCAGTGCCGCAAACGGAGCCTGCTCCGGCGCGCTACCTCTATCCGCACTGGCCTGTGGCTGCCGTTCCGTTGGGTGCGCGCGGCGTTTATCGAGGCGGTGATGCGGCCGCTGGTGTGGCTGCTGGCCAATCCCGCGGTCGTGTGGATGCGCCGGGAGCCCTGAAGGCCGATGAGCCGATGCTGATCGTCGCCAATCACGTGACGAGCTTCGACGGGCCGCTGGTCGAGTACGCGCTGCCGGGCCGCATGCGGCGGAGGATCGCGGTGGCCATGTCCGGCGAGATGCTGGAGGATTATCGCCACTTCCGCAATCCAGAGCGGGCCAAGGCGGATGGGCGGTTCTATCCGCCGGGGCCGCTGTTCTATCTGCTGCTGACGGCGCTCTTCAACGTCTTTCCGCTGCCCCGGCGGCGGGACTTCCAGCGCAGCTTTGCCCACGCCGGCGAGGCGATGGACCGCGGATTTCACGTGCTGGTCTTTCCCGAGGGCACGCGCTCGGCGGCGGGAGAGCTGGCGCGCTTCCGGGCGGGAATCGGCCTGCTGGTCAAGCAGTCCGGAGCGCCGGTGCTGCCCGTGGCCATCCGCGGCCTGGGCGAGTTGAAGACAGGGCACCGCGGCTGGTTCCGCTCCGGCAAGGTCGAAGTCCGCGTGGGGCGGCCCATGCGCTTTTCGCCCGTGGAGAGCGAGGCGCAGATCACCGCGCGGCTGCACGCAGAAGTGGAGAGACTACTAGGGGGTAGCTTCTAGCTCGGCTGCCGGGGCTTGAAGTGGCAGGTGCCGCCGGCCAGGACGGCGGTCCAGATGGAGGGATCGGCGGGCTGCTCGGTGGAGCCGAGAAAGAGGAAGCCGTCCGGGGCCAGCAGGCGGTGAATGCCGGTGAGCAGCGAGCGGCGCGTCTCCTGGGAGAAGTAGAGCATCACATTGCGCAGGAAGATGACGTCGAAGCGGTCGCCGGCACGGTTGAATGGCAGCCGCGGGCCGCAGAGGTTGGCCTGGCGGAAGTTGCACATCTTGCGCACCTCCTGCTTCACCACCCAGTTCTCGCCGCTGTGGTCGAAGTAGCGCACCACAAAGCGGGCGGGCAGGCCGCGGTTGATCTCGATGCGGTGATAGCGGCCGGCCTGGCGCGCTCGACCACCTCGCCGCTGATGTCGGTGCCCTCGATGCGAATGTTCCAGCCGGCCAGCATGGGAAAGTGCTCCAGCAGCATCATCGCCAGGCTGTAGGCCTCCTGGCCGGTGGAGCAGGCGGCGCTCCAGAAGCGCAGGCCGCGCGACGTGCCGCCGGGCTTCGATGAGCTTGGGCAGCAGGTCGGTCCGCAGCAGCTCGAAGGGACGGCTATCGCGAAAGAAGCTGGTCTCGTTGATGGTCATGGCCTCGGCAATGGAGCGCTCCAGGGCGGGATCCTTGCTGCAGCTTGCAGGTGCTCGACGAGTTCTTCCAGGTGGGTCATGCCCTGATTGCGCAGGAGCTTGGAGAGGCGGGTATCAAAGAGATAGTCGCGCGAGGGGTCGAGGACGTTTTGCGAGAGGCCGAAGACCAGCTCGCGCAGATAGCCGTAATCGACGTTGGGGGAGTTTTGCATGCCTAGACCGCCGATCTGGGAAGCTCGCGGGCTTCATTCGCGCAGTTGCGTCCGGCAATGCGGAGGATTTCCGGGGCAATGGCTTGAGAGGCAGAACATTGTGGGCCAGGCCGGCATTGGCGACCGCGCCCGGCATCCCCCACACAGTGCTGGTGGCCTCGTCCTGGGCCAGGACGCTGCCGCCTTGGGCGCGAATGGCGCGGCAGCCGAGCAAACCGTCGGAGCCCATGCCGGTAAGCACCACAGCCAGCACGCCCGAGCCATAGACCGCGGCGGCCGAGCGAAAGAGCACATCGACGGCGGGGCGGCAGTGATTTTCAAGCGGTCCCTGGTTCAGGTGCAGCGTTGGCGGCTGGCCAGGGCCGAGCGCCAGCACCTCCATGTGCCAGTTGCCTCGCGCAATATAGATGGTGCCGGGGCGCACCGGGTCGCCTTCCGCGGCTTCGCGGACGCGCAGGCGGCAGCGGCTGTCGAGCCGCTCGGCAAAGAGCCCGGTAAACAGCTCCGGCATATGCTGCACGATGAGCACCGGCAGCGGAAAGCTGGCCGGAAGCGCGGGCAGCAGAATATCCAGCGCCGCCGGTCCGCCGGTGGAGACGCCGATGGCCAGGACAGCCGGGGCCGATGAGATGGACTGGGGCCGGTTGGCAGGCGGCATGGCAGCCCGAAGGGAACGCGGGGGACGCTGGGAAGCTGCGGCTGGGACTCGCGAAGGAGCTGGTCAAGGCATGAATCCTGGGAACCAGATCGCGGGTGAGCGCGCGGGTGGCGCTCTCGCGGCTCACTTGTTCGGCCGGCTTGGTCACATAGTCCGAAGCGCCGCAGGCCAGGGCCTCGATGGTCACCTGCGCGCCGCGCTGCGTAAGCGAACTGCACATGATCACCGGCATCTTGTGTCCTCGCGCGCGCAACTGCCTCAGCGTCACCAGTCCGTCCATCACCGGCATCTCCACATCCAGCAGAATCAGGTCGGGACGAAACATATCGATGCGCTCAAAGCCGACTGCGCCGTCCGCCGCGGTCCCGGCCACCTCCAGGCTCGCATCGGCGCAGACCACCGAGCGCAGCAGGCTCCGCATCACTGCCGAGTCGTCCACAATCAAAATCCGGGTCCGGCGGCCGGCGCCATCGCTCAGGCCTCCACCAGTCCGAGCATGGCCAGTTTTTCGTCAAGGCCTCGTCGTCGAAAGGCTTCATCAGGTATTCGTCGGCGCCCGCATCCAGGGCGCGCAGAATGAAGTCGTTCTCCGCCTCGGTGGTCACCATCATCACCTTCAATCGCGAATCCCTCTGCGCGCATCTGCTTCAGCATCTCAAGCCCATTCATCACCGGCATATTCCAATCCACCAACGCAAAGTCGAAGGGCACGCCGGCGTGGAGCTGGTCGATGCCGGCCTGACCGTCGCCGGCCTCCACGCAATCGATGCCCTGTTCTTCCAGCAGGCCGCGCAAAAAGCCCCTCACAAAACGGGAGTCGTCGACAATCAGCGCTCGCATCTTCACCTCCCACGCCTATCCGCCTACACCGCTTGTGCCTTGCC
>CAWCWQ010000272.1:0-27234 GCA_963799145.1 uncultured Acidobacteriaceae bacterium
ACGCAAATCCCTGTTCTCCCTGAGCGGCCAGCCGGACGGCCTTACAGGCCTGGATACTCGACGGCTTCGGCTTTGACGCCTTGCTCAACCAAATCCGGGAGTCAGCAAGCGCAAAAGTCTGGGGAGCGGGATGGGTGAGTCCGCGCTATGCGCCGGTTCGCAATAGTGAAGCGCGCTGTGCACAAAATCGAGAACACGATTGCCGCTGGAGCAAGATTCCGGATGGACTGGACAATCCTCATAGGGGCCTCCATACAGATGGTCTGATAGCTCTGAGCACTGCATTCTTCGCGCCAAACTGTCATCCGATTAAGTTGTTCATTATCTGATAAATGCGCGTGCGCGCCCCGTATCCGTCATGCGCTTGATGTCCACATTTGAGAATCCCCGTCCGAAGTTGAACAGTTGGCGCAGGGGATTTGCCGTCAATTCCTCAGCACGAGAAGCTCCGTCTCATTTGGAGCCTTCAACCTAAGTCACTCACCGGGCAGGTCTTACGCAGCGATGACCATTTTCGGGTTGCGGTTTCGGGGTACAGTCACTCTGGTTTCGCCATAGTTTGCCGAAATCGCCAACATCGCGATCCTGCGCAGAATTGTAAAGTTCTGAAGATTCAGAATCACGATTCAAAGAAGAGATGCGGGATGAAATGCGTGGGCGGCAGCCGAGCTTGATCTCTCTGGCCATTCGCGAGCGCGAGCGGTCAGTGGGCGAGGATGGTCTCGTTGCCCAGGATGCGATAGAGGGTGGAGCGGCTGATGCAGAGCTGGCGGGCGGCGCGCAGCTTGTTGCCGCGGTTCAGGTCGAGCACGAATTGCACGTGATGGCGGATGACCGCATCGAGGCAGAGGTCGCCGGGCGGCTGGCGGGTTGCGGGTCCGGCTGAATCTCCTGATCGGTGGGCAGGGACAGGTCGTCGGCCCGTATGACGCCATTGACGGCTTCGAGCAGCGCCGTTTCCAGCACCGAGGCCAGCTCGCGCACGTTTCCCGGCCAGTTGTGCTGCAAGAGCCGGGCGAGCGCGCCGGGCCCCAGCATCACCGGCCGCTGCTGGTAGCGGTTGCAGATGCGCTCGAGCAGGGACTGGGCCAGCGGGGCAATATCTTCGCGGCGCTGGCGCAAGGGTGGAATGGCAAAGCGGACGGCGGAGAGGCGGAAGGCCAGATCGGGCAGAAGGAGTCCCTGACCTACCATCTGCCGCAACGGGGTCTGCGAGGAGGCCAGCAACACGGCGCGCCCCGGCGGCCGGTCCTGGAGCCCCTTCAGCACGCCGAGAAGCAGCCCCTGGCCTGGAGGCGCCAGCAGATCGACTCGATCGAGATAGGTAAAGCCGCCAAGCGTGGCCGGATCGGCGTCTGTGACCAGCCATTCGCGGGCATCGCGCCTCTGAAAGCTGGAGCCGGCCAGCGGCGAGCGGCTGAAGAGATAGCGAGCCAGTGTCTGCTTGCCGGCGCCGTGCTCGCCCTCGATGGCGGCCACTTGCAGGTGGGGCGCGGTCATCTCCGCCTGCATGAGCAACTTGCGCCATACCGCGCTGACGCCCACAACCTGCGCCGCATAGGCGGAGTCCACCTCCACGAGCGTGAGGCCGGAGACTGGGGGCTGCGACGCGAATTGAGCGGCGCTCTGCATGGATCTCAATTTGCCTCGCCTCCTTAGTCCAAACCGGCAGTATAGGGCCGACAAAGCCTTTATCGGCACAGGCCCAGGAAACTTCAACGGGAGGGCTTGGAGCATCTCGCCGGTCCGGGCTGCGCGCGGCTTCGTGTTTTTCGGGTGATTGCGACTGCTTTCCTGGTCCTCATGAGAGAGAATGAAGGCCGTTCAGGCCACGACGCAGCGGGCGCGGACAAGGCATGGGAAACGAAGGATTCCGTCTGCACGACGCACCCTGACTGTCGCTCGGAGCGTGGAAGAATTCCACGGGCCACAGGTAGTTTTTACACTGCAGTCTTCTACGCAGGGGACTTTTTTCGATGGACCGGCCGAACGGGCTGTTGTAAGCTGAGTTTACATTCGGTTTTGTGATTTGGATCACAAAACGGACCATGTTTCGTCAAACCTAGCAATTTATTGTCCTTATGATCTTGTTGCCTTTGAATAGCACAACCTCCGGAAACGCAGCCCGAACGCCAAGGAACGCTTGAAGGAACTTTTGGCCAGGCGATTGCAAAATGAGGCTGCGCAGGGTGTCCCCGGCCACCACAGGTTGAACCTCGCTCTTGAAGGAAATGTTCCGCAGCACTTTCTGAAAGCGTGAAATGGCACCAACAGATTGCGCGGGCGCAAGGTGTCCCCATCTTTGTTGGCTTAAGTTATTCATAACCGGCAGTTTATCTGGACGCTGGTTGGGGGAACGCGGCACGCGCCCGGCGGCAGAATTGAGCCGGCGGGAAGCGTGGCAAACGGCGCGTGGAGAAGAAGATGGACCGGAGACGTTGGCTCCCTGGCATAGGCATTGCGCTACTCCCGCTGCTCGTCACGTTGGCGGCGCAGCAGCCCAAGGAGAAACCGCGGGCAGGTGTTGGCGGTCCGCAGGCCAAGGTGACCAACCCGCATGGTTCCTTGTCCATCCCCTGCCAGAATTGCCATACCTACACCAGTTGGAAGCCCATCCGCGCAATTCCGGAGTTCAATCACGACAGCACAGGCTATCCGTTGCGCGGCATGCACCAGAAGGTGGGCTGCACCCAGTGCCATACCAGCCTCGTCTTCAAGAACGTGAGCAAGAGTTGCGCCGATTGCCACGCGGACATCCATCGCCGCCAGTTCGGCGCCAACTGCGAGAGCTGCCACACGGTCCAGGGTTGGAACGTCTCGCTGGATGCGATTCGGAATCACCAGAATCGCTTTCCGCTGGTAGGGGCGCATGCCCTGGCGCAATGCGACGAGTGCCACAAGAATGCCGCGGCCGGGCAGTTCCAGGGGCTGTCGACCGCTTGCTACTCATGCCATCAAAAGGACTTCCAGACGCCGGTTCTAAATCACGTTGCGCTGGGCTTCCCCACCGCCTGCGAGAGTTGCCACAGCATGAACAGCTGGTTCGGCGCCGCCTTCGACCACCTGAAGTACACCGGCTACGCGCTCACCGGAGCACACGCCACGCTGCCCTGCGCCGCCTGCCACATCAACAACGTCTTCGCCGGAACGCCGGCCACCTGCTTTGCCTGCCACCAGGCGGACTTCATCGGCACGAACAACCCGCCCCACGTCCAGCTCGGCCTGCCCCAGGACTGCGGCACCTGCCACTCGACGACCAATTGGCTCAACGCCAAGTTCGATCACACCCTCTACGCGCACTACCCGCTTACGGGCGCACACGCGACCGTCGCTTGCGCCCAATGCCACACCAACAATAACTACATGTCAACACCAACCGCCTGCTACGCTTGCCACCAGGCGGATTTCACCGGAACCACGAATCCCAACCACGTCTCTGCCGGCTTCCCCACCGATTGCAGCCTATGCCATACAACCACCACCTGGACGACGTCCACCTTTAACCACGCGTCCGTCTTCCCGCTCACCGGCGCCCACGCCACTGTCGCCTGCGCGCTGTGCCACGTGAATAACAACTACACGACGGTTCCGACAGATTGCTACAGTTGCCACAAGGCGGATTACACCGGAACCACGAGTCCCAATCACGTAACTGTAGGCTTCCCCACCACGTGCGCCACCTGCCACAACACCACGGCCTGGACCGGAGCGACTTTCGATCACAGCACCACTTCGTTCCCGCTCACCGGAGCCCACATCACCGTGCCGTGCGCGCAGTGCCATGTGAATAACAACTACACGACCCTGCCCACCGCTTGCTACGGATGCCATCAAGCAGATTTCACGGGGACGACCAACCCCAATCACGTCACCGCGGGCTTCCCCACCACATGCGAAACCTGCCACAACACCACGGCTTGGACCACATCGACCTTCAATCACAACAACACGGCCTTCCCGCTCACCGGAGCCCACATTACCGCGCCTTGCGCGCAGTGCCACACCAATAACAACTACACAACCCTGCCGACTGCCTGCTACGGCTGCCACCAGGCAGATTACACAGGGACGAACAACCCTAACCACGTCTCCGTGGGTTTTCCCAGCACATGCGAGACTTGCCACAACACGACGGCCTGGACCGCGGCGACATTCAATCACAACAACACCGCGTTCCCGCTCACCGGCGCGCACGTGACCGTCGCCTGCGCGCAATGCCATGTGAATAACAACTACACAACCCTGCCCACCGCCTGCTACGGCTGCCACCAGGCAGATTTCACCGGAACCACGAATCCCGCTCACGTGGCTGCCGGATTCCCCACCGATTGCACACTTTGCCACTCGACCACGACCTGGACGACATCCACGTTCAATCATGCCTCGGTCTTCCCGCTGACCGGCGCACATGCCACGCTGGCCTGCGCCCAGTGCCACACCAATAACAACTACACAACAGTACCCACCGATTGCTACTCCTGCCACAAGGCGGACTACACCGGAACTACTAATCCCAATCATGTGGCTGCCGGATTCCCCACCACTTGCGCTACCTGCCATTCGACAACGGACTGGACCGGCGCGACCTTCAATCACAACACCACGGCGTTCCCGCTCACCGGCGCGCACGTGACCGTCGCCTGCGCGCAATGTCATGTGAATAACAACTACACAACCCTGCCTACCGCCTGCTACGGCTGCCACCAGGCCGATTTCACGGGAACCACGAATCCCGCTCACGTGGCTGCCGGCTTCCCCACCGATTGCACGCTGTGCCACTCGACCACAAACTGGACTAGCTCTACTTTCAATCACGCCACTGTCTTCCCGCTTGTCGGCGCGCACGCCACGCTTGCCTGCGCCCAGTGCCACACCAACAACAACTACACGACCCTGCCCACCACCTGCTATGGCTGCCACCAAGCCGACTTCACCGGAACCACGAATCCCAGCCACGTCGCCGCGGCCTTCCCCACCACTTGCGACACCTGCCACAACACAACCAATTGGACCACCGTCACGTTCAATCACACGTTGTATGCGAACTGGGCCCTGACGGGATTCCATGCGACCTTGACGTGCGCGCAGTGCCACACGAACAACAACTACGCGAATCTGCCGACCGCCTGCTACAGCTGCCACCAGGCGGACTTTACGGGCACCACGAATCCCGCGCACGTTGCCGCCGGTTTCCCCACCGATTGCACCATTTGCCACTCGACCACTAACTGGACCACGTCAACCTTCAATCACGCGACCACGGCGTTCCCGCTGACCGGCTTCCACTTGACCATGCAATGCGTGCAGTGCCACACCACCGCAGGCACTTACAACGGCTCCCTGCCCACTCTGTGCTACGGCTGCCACCAGGCCGACTGGAATGGAACCACCAATCCAAACCACGCGGCGGCGGGATTCCCCACCACCTGCGACACTTGCCACACCACCACCGACTGGACGGGCGCAACCTTCAATCACAACAACACGCCCTTCCCGCTCACCGGCGCGCACACCACCGTGGCTTGCAATCTATGCCACATCAACAACGTGTTTGCCGGGACGCCGACTGCCTGCTACAGCTGCCACCAGGCCGATTTCACTGGAACCACGAATCCGAACCACGTTACCGCCGGATGGCCCACCACCTGCGCCACCTGCCACACCACAACCGCATGGCTGCCCGCAACCCTGCCTGCGAGTTACCACACGTTCTTCCCGATGAATCACGGCAACGCGAATTCGGTCTGCGCCACCTGCCACACCAACTCCGCGGACTACTCCGTCTTCCAATGCACCACCTGCCATGGCAATAACAACGCCGCCACTTTCCAGCACCCGAACGTCACTGGATATGTGTACAACAGCGTGAACTGCTATGCATGCCACAAGAACGGCCAGGGAGGATAGACAACCATGCGATACACTTTCTTGCCGCTCCTTCTTTTCGTATCAATGGCGTGCGCGGGGCAGGAGGCCGAGCCTGCGCCCGATTCGGCCGCGCCATCCGCGGTCGAGCCAGTTGCGGCGGCTCCAACGCGCACCGAGTTCCATGTCCGCTATGTCAGCGGAACGAATTTGTATATCGACGGGGGGCGCAATGCAGGTCTCGCCGAAGGAACAAAGCTGGTCCTCAAGCAGAATCCCAACCGGCCGGCCAGTGACGCCGCCGAAGCCGCCCTCGAGCCTGGAGTTATCGCCAAGCTCACCGTTGTCTCGGTCGCTTCCACTTCGGCCGTTTGCGAAGTCGATGCCACGGCGCGCGAGATCGCGGTTGGCGACGTGCTCTCCCTGCCCGACTCCGAGGTCGAGAAGCTGGTGGAAAAGAACACGCTTGGGAACACTCGCAAATATCCCATGGTCGTCACCTTCAGCGAGGGCGACCCGCTCGACGAGGAAGTCCGCGACGCCATTCCCCGCCCGCCCCTTCCCGAGGTAAATCAAATGCGCGGCAGAATCGGCTTCGACATGAGCTCGACCCAGGAGCTCGGCCAGGGCGGCTCCACATCCACCGCTTACGGCATGATCTTCCGCGCCGACTTTTCGCGCATCATGGGCACGCATTGGAACCTGAACGGCTATTGGCGCGGCAGCCGGGAGACTTCATCGACCCCGTCCCAGCCGACCTTGCAGGACCTGCTCAATCGCACCTATCTGATGAGCCTGTCCTATATCAATCCCGGCTCGCATTGGACCGCCGGCATCGGCCGGCTTTATCTTCCCTGGGCCAGCAGTCTGGAGACCATCGACGGCGGCTATTTTGGATGGCAGTTCGCCTCCAACACAGTTACCGGAGTCTTTGCCGGCTCCACTCCCGATCCAACCTCGTGGAGCTACAATCCCCAGGGAAAGATCGGCGGCGTATTCTACAACGCGCATGGCGGAAGCTTTGAGAACTTCCACTATTCAGCCACCGCCGGAGCAGGCGTGAATCTTATCGGCTGGAGCGTCAACCGGCCCTTTGTCTTTACGCAGAACGAGCTTTCATTCAAGCGCTACTTCTCTGTGTATCATTCGATGCAAGTCGACCGGCCCACCGCCAATCCCTCCACTCCCGCAGTCGGCGCAGGCCTGGGCCAGAGCCTTCTCACGCTGCGCTTCCAGGTTCATCCGCGCGTCACTCTCGATTTTACCGACACTTACTTCCGCGATGTGCCCACCTACGATCCAACGCTGGTTGGAACCGGGCTTCTGGATAAGTACCTCTTTCAGGGGCTCAACGCAGGCGCCCGCATCCAATTCCCGGAACATATCACCGGCTACTTCAGCCTGGGAAGAAGCAGCGAATCGAGCGACACCAAGAGTTCGCTGAACACGCTTGCGGGAGTCACAGTCTCCCACATTTGGAAGACCGGCCTTCAGGCCGATGCGCGCTACTCCAAGTTCGACAGCGCCTTTGCCGCTGGAACCTACCGTTCCGTCTCTCTTACGAGAGACCTCGGTGAGCGCTTGCGGTTGAATCTGCAAGGTGGAGAATATGCGTACAATTCCTCGCTGGCCACCAACAACAACTCGTATTTCGTCAACTTCCTCTTCGATACCAACCTGGGCGCCAGGTACTTCATGCAGAGCGGTTTCACGACGCAGCGCGGAGGCACCCAGCAGTACAACCAATGGATCACCACCCTCGGTTACCGGTTCGACAACCGCGCTTCATCCAGGAGAGTGGCACATGCCGCCAATCAACCATAACTCGCGCTCGTTTCTGCTCGGTCTTTCATTCTTGCTGACGGCAGCCTTTGCCGGCGGCCAGGCCGCGCCCGCCTCCAGCCCAGCCGATCTTGCGCAGCGCCAGGTCACCGCATACGTTGCCAAACTCGCGGACCTTCACTGCACCGAGTCTGTAACTCAGGAGAAGCTCGCCTCGAATGGCCATGTGGAGGCGTCGGAACGCGCCAAGTACGACTATCTCATCATGATGGATGGAAACGGAGACGACTTCCAGTTGAATGAGTCGCGGATCGAGTCCGTAGCTTCGCGCCGCAAGCCGCTGCCCATGCTGATCACCAATGGCTTCTCCACGGCGCTTCTGGTCTTTCATCCCTACTATCGCGACGGCTTCCAGTTCGAAGCCGGCGCCGAAGAAATGGTCGATGGCAGCTGCCTGTTCCCATCCACTTCTCGCATATCAAGGGACGCCGCACCCCTGCCGCCCTTGCCCTGCGCGGGCGCGAGTATCCGCTCGAGTTGCAAGGCACCGCATGGATCGACAAGCAATCCGGCGAAGTTGTGAAGCTGGATGCGGGCCTCATGAACGACATGAGCGACATTGGACTGCGATCGCTCGGCATTCACGTTGAATACAAGACAGCCAATCTGGGAAAGACCACGTCAAGCATGACCTTGCCGGCGGTGGCAGTCGTTGACGTGACAACTCCCCGCCAGCACTGGCGCAATACTCATGTCTTCGATGGGTACAAGAGTTTCTCGGCCGAGGCCGAGCAGGACCCCAACGTGAGAATTCTAGCCGGGACCGCGAATGTTGGCAGCGACAGCACAGCCGCGGTGGTTGCCGCGGAACCCAAGGAGAAGCCCTGACCATGTCCCTGCTTCAAAGCCCTGTCCCTTTGGCGGCGACCGCGCGCAAGAGCAAGGAAGCCGCGCGCAGGAGCAAGGAGATCGGCCATCGCATCCGCGTCGCCCTCGCCGCCACGGCCGCGGCCCTCCTGGTGGCCGCAATCGCCATTTATGGGGCCGGCTACTATGTTCTTCCTCTCGATCGGCGACCGTACTCCGGCAAGTACGAATTGCTGCGACCGAGCGGCCTCATCGGGATCAACCTGGGCGTCCTCGGCACGGTTCTGTTCTTCATCATCTTCCTCTACGCCTTGCGCAAGGTCATTCCCTGGCTGGGCCGCTACGGGACAGCCCGGCACTGGATGGACTTTCACGTCATTGCCGGCATCACAGCGCCCATCCTGATTGCGTTTCATGCTTCGTTCAAATTCCACGGCATTGCCGGTTTTGCTTTTTGGATCATGGTGGCCGTGGCGATCAGCGGCTTCATCGGGCGCTATCTCTACGCGCAGATACCGCGTTCGTTAAACGCCGCCGAACTCTCTCTGAACGAACTGCAGCTCAATGAACGCGAACTCTCCGAAGCGCTGCTTGAACAGTCGATTTACTCCGCCGATCAGTTGAATCGGGTCTTCAAGATGCCTCCCGCCGCGCATATCCGGCGCATCGGCCCTCTGCTCGCCATTGGAGAGATGATCGCGCTCGACGCGCAACGTCCGTTCCAGGTCGCCAGGCTGCGCCGCGCCTCTTGCGGATTCGCCGGCAAGCTCTTCACCGCAGGCGGGCTGCTTTCAAGCGGCAACCGCGAGGTTGAGCGCATCGTCCGGCTGGTCCGGCAAAAGGCCGCGCTATCCAAGCGGGTTGTCTTCCTCGATCAATCGCAGCGCGTCTTTCATCTTTGGCATGTTATCCATCGTCCGTTCAGCTATGCATTTGCCGTGCTGGCCGTCTTTCATATCGCTGTCGTCGTGGGCCTCGGGTTCTTGACTGTGGGGTTGCGATAGCAAATGGATACACTTCTGACCTGGCTGATCGCCGGAGCCGTTCTTGGGTTCTTCATCCTTCGCTACTGGAGAGCCCATAAGCGCAGCGAGGCCGTGGTGCGCGCCACCCTCGATCGCGGCTCGCTCTTCTCCGATGGGCCGAAGGCGCAGCACCCGAAGATCTCTGCGGACAACTGCATCGGTTGCGGAGCGTGCGTTACGGTTTGCCCTGAGGGCGACGTGCTTGCTTTGGTAAGCGGCAAGGCAGCCATCATCAACGGGCATAAGTGCATTGGCCATGGCCTCTGCGCGGAGGCGTGCCCGGTGGGGGCCATCACCATGGTCATGGCCAAGCCCAGTTCCGGCGCGGACATGCCGGTGATCAGCGAGGAATATGAAACGAGCGTTGAGAATCTCTTTATTGCAGGCGAGCTTGGCGGGCTGGCGCTCATCAAGAACGCGGTTAATCAGGGCCGGGATAGCATGGATGCGATCGCACAGCGCGTCGCCGATCGGGCTGCAAAGACCGCGGAGCAGGATGTGCTGGATGTAGTGATCGTCGGCGCAGGGCCGGCCGGAATCAGCGCCTCGCTGCGCGCTTCGGAGCATGGACTCAAGGCCGTCACCCTGGAGCGCGAGACGGTTGGCGGCACTGTCTCGAAGTATCCGCGCCAGAAACTGGTAATGACCAGCCCGGTGGAATTCCCTTTGCACGGCCGGTTCAACAAGACGACCCTCTCCAAGGAGGATTTGCTTGCTTTTTGGGAGAAGATCATGCAGCGAACGGATCTGAATATCCACACCGGCGAAGGCGTTGAGGCAGTCAAGAAAGAGAGCGACGGCTTGTTCCGAGTGCGCACCGCGCAAAAGGAATACCGGTCTCGGGCGGTGGTGCTGGCTCTGGGGCGCGCGGGCACACCGCGCAAGCTCGGAGTGAAGGGCGAGGAACTTCCTCATGTCCTGTACCGGCTGATCGAAGCCGACCACTACACCAATAACAACATTCTTATCGTTGGCGGCGGAGACAGCGCGGTCGAGGCAGCCATGGGCCTGGCGCATCAGCCAGGCAATCGTGTCACGCTCTCGTATCGCAAGAACGAATTCAGCAGGCTGAAGGATCGTAACACAAAGCGCATCGAGGAACATATCAAGGAGCGCAAGATCGAGGTGCTTTTCAACTCCATTCCTACAGAGTTCCGGGTAGGCAGCGTATCGATCGATGTGGGAGGCAAGATTCGCGAACTGCCCAACGATTTCGTATGGATCTTTGCCGGCGGCACTCCGCCATCGGAGTTTCTCAAAGCGGCCGGCATCGCGTTCGGCTCCGTCAGCACGGTTGAACATCGCGAGTTGCAGGCTGTAGGATGAACTGCCGATTCGACTGGAATGCTCTTCGGCTGCAATTGGCTTGCGGCAGATTGACTCTGGACAACGAAGATTCCCCCCTGGGTGCGATAGGACAGTATCTTGGGCAAGCCTTTACTCAAGACGATTTCGCCGCGGCGCTGCCGGGCGCCATTTGCCCGCTCAGGCACCGATGGCAGCAATGACCGGGCCGATGGCAGCTTGGCGCGCCGGCGAAGCGCCAGCAAGAAGAGTCGCCGTCGATCCGGCGACGGAGGTGATGGAGTCATGACGGAAACGCCGAACCTTCTCGCCGCCGGCATGTTCGCGTTCATGATGATCGTCTGCGCGTTCTGGCCGGAGAAGGTCTTTGCCCCCCAGCGCCAAAACACCCGCCTCGACTATCTGATGGATCGCAAGGATCGGCTCTTTGAGAGCCTGCGCAAGCTGAACTTGGCGTACCGCGCCGGGAGGTACAAGGAAGAGGACTTCCTCGCGCTTCGAGCGCTACTCGAAAGAGAAGCGCAGCAATTGATGGCTGAAATCGTTGACTTGCGACTGGAGTGAATTCCAACTTTGCACATGGGCCGGCCATGGAGGACAATTCATCTTCAGTGAGGCAACGCAATAGCGCCGGCCTGTCCTTGTCCCGTCAACCAAACCTGAACCTCCCGATAGGATTCTTCGATGAGTATGAGATCGCCCCGAAACGTCTCCGCCGCCGCCATTTTGAGCCTGCTGTTGTCAGGCGCCTTGGCCCAGGCCGCTTCCATTACCGGAACGGTAACTAACAAGACCAGCGGCAAGCCGTCGGCTGGCGATACGATCGTCCTGGTCGACGTTCAGGCTGGAATGGCGGATGCGGCCACCACCACGACCGATGCCAAAGGGCATTATTCGCTTGAACAGCCCGGCGGCGGCGCTTTCCTGATCCGGGCGGTACATCAGGGCGCAGCCTACTTCATTGCCGCGCCGCAGGGCGGTGGATCGGGAGACATCGCGGTCTACGATGTGGCCGCCAAGGTGGATGGCATCGGGATCGACGCCGACATGATTCTTGCCGAAGCGGCCGGTGGAATGCTGCGCGTTCAGGAGCGATACCTGGTGCGCAACAACAGCTTGCCTCCCAAAGCCCAGTTCAGCAACAACACCTTCGAGTTTGTTCTTCCTGTTGACGCCGTGCTCGATGGCGCATCCGCCACTCGGCCGGGAGGCCTGCCCACGAACACGCGGCCGACCCCTCTCGGCCAAAACCAGCATTTCACGATCAACATTCCCATTCAGCCCGACCAGGGCGAGAAGGAAACGCTCTTCGAAGTGCAATATCACCTTTCGTACAGCGGAAAGGCCACTTTCGCGCCCCAGCCGCAACTGCCCGCCGATAACCTGGTGGTCTATGTTCCCAAGGGGATGACCTTCGACGGCGCAAAAGGAGCGAGCTTTCAGCCGGCGCAAGAGGATCCGCGGGTGCAGACCTTCGTGGCAAAGAACATCCATCCTGGGCAGGCAGTGGCTTTCACCCTCTCGGGCGAGGGGCAGATGCCGCGCGAAGCGCAGAGCGCCGGGATGGGCCAGCAGGGCGGAGCCGGGATGGGCGACGCCGCACCCGGACAGGCCGCCAACAGGCCGGGAGGCGGCATTGGAACCCCCATCGACACGCCCAATCCCCTCAGCAAGTACACGTGGTGGATTCTTGGCGGCCTGGCGCTTCTTCTGGCGGCGGCCGCGGGATTCCTGCTGCGCAAGCAGAAGGGGCCGGCTGGCGGCGTGGCCGCATCCGCGAACGACGTAGCATACGAGTACAGGCCATTGCCCACCGCGGCCGCGCCGTCAGCCGCGCCCCCGGCCAGTTACGCTCCACCGCCCGCGGCCGGCAACGCCGCGCTGCTGAACACGCTCAAGGAAGAGTTGTTTTCGCTGGAGCGCGAGAAAGTCTCCGGAACGATTTCGCCGGAAGAATATGCCGAAGCCAAAGCCGGGTTTGAGGCTGTCTTGAAGAGGGCGCTGAAGAACCGATGAATCTGCTGCGCTGCGCTGGCTCTCTCAATCCAAGGGCGCCGCATGAGTTGACGGCCGCAATTTGCGGAGGACGCCTTGCCCGAGCCTTGCGGGCTCTGCCGGCGCCGCCGGCGGAGCCCGGCGCCTAAACATCTTCGCTGACGAGTTCGAGCCGATTGCGATCGCGCACCAGGACCGACTCTCTGCGGGGAAGAACAAAGCCCATCTCGCCCCATTTGGAGAGCACCCGGCTGGTGGTGAACAGGGTCGTGCCAGTCATCTGGGCCAGCTCTTCGCGCGAGAGCGAAACCTCTACTCCTCCATGCACCGTCTTGCCGATGTGCTTGAGCAGCCTCAACAATGCAAGGGCAATGCGCCTGGCGACCTTCTCCGTCGCCACCTCGCGAAAACGCTCTTCCAGCTCGCTTAAACGGGATGCAAGGACCAGGCTGGTGTTCCGTCCGACCTGCGGGTTATCTCGCATGATTAATTGGAAGACGGCGTAATCCCAGATCAAAGCCGTGGTTGGCTGCATGGCTCGAGCGGAACTGGTGTGGTTGCGAGCCATCGGTTCGGAGATAGAGCCCACAACGCTGCCTGCGCCATACATCCATAGAATGACCTCGTTCCCGTTGGGAGCGAGTTGTGTAATCTTCACACTGCCGGAGCGAAGCAGCGCAAGGCTGTTGACCGGGTGTCCTTGCAGGAAAAGCATCTCGTCGCGAGCAAACGTCCTCGGCCGCGCGCGCCGGGCAATCTCCTCATACGCGTTCTGCGACATGCCTGCGAAGAGCGGCGAAGCGGCGATCAGATCGACGCGGCCCGCGATGTTCGATGCGGTTGTAAACGACCCAATCGGGCTCTGCCGTACCGCGGTCACCAGTGCTGCCGCCATAATGCCCCCTTACCTTCGGTTCGAACTTCGTTGCTCGATGCCTTGCTAGATGCGCCATGGAAACAGGGGGCAATACAACCGATTCCTGTCTTCTGGCTCGACGCGCTCAAGGATCCTTGCGATCGGCTCCCGCGAATCACCGGGCCTAGATCGTTGCTTGAAACAACCTCATCGCAGCCGCATCTCAAGACCGGCTGTGCCAGGCAAGCCTGCAATCGAGAAGCAAGGAGCCGGCATTTGCTTGAGTGGCGGCCGCTGCCCCAAATTCAGCGTGCCTGAGAATGAATCCAGCCAATGCCCGCATTCTCGCCGGCGCATACCGCTCGATGGCTTCATCTTCCATGGCCATCGCGCCTGGATCCTTGAACGCGTTCGCGGCGGGCAACATATAGGCGATGGCATTGAGCAAATCGAGCGGATGTATGGGCTTCGACGCAAAACTATATACAAGACCCTCAGGGGCGGCGCTCACTACATCGGCCATCGAGGCGTGGCCTGAGAGAAACAGCACCTTGCAATCGGGAAGCTTGGCCGTGATCCGGGTTGCGGCTTCAATCCCGTTCATTGCGCCCATGCTGACGTCGGACAGCAGCAAATCGGGGAGAAAGCCGGCCGCCTTGGCGATCGCTGCCTCACCGCCGAAGGCAGTGGCGACTTCGTAGCCTTGCTCTTGAAGAATAGCGCTCAACGCCTGCGCAATCGTTTTATTGCCGTCAACAACCAGGATTCTGGCTTGCCTCTTGTTCCCGTTCCACGCGCGCATCATTGCGATTCCTCTTTCGTGAACTGCACGGCTGCTTGCCCTTTGGCGGCGCAATACCGTCAATCGCTTTGGTGTATCTGAGGTGAAGATAGGGGGGGCGAAAATGGAACGGCATCGGCAAAGGCTGGATTTTATGTAAGTCTTTGCGCGCGAGCATTGTAGGTTTTTTCCTACGACCGCTATCCGATCCGGTCAAGCGAGCCGTCAAGCTGGGGAATCAGCTTCTCCGCCAGGCGCGGACTGACGTACCGGCCGCCGTTCAGGACTTTCTTTACCGCAAGCGCCAGCTCTTCGGTGGCGCAGTTTTTGTTGATATAGGCGGCCGCGCCAGCCAGCAGGCAGGGCGCGGCATACTGCTCTTCCGGCTGCACGCTCACCATGATCACCGGCATTCGCGGGCAGTTGCGCTTTACCTCGCGAAGCACCTCCAGCCCGCTGCGGCCCGGCATATTGATGTCGAGCAGCAAGACAGAATATTCGACCCCAGCCACCCGGCTGAGAACTTCTTCTCCATTGCCCGCTTCGGAGAATTCCGCCCCCGGAAGCGCGTCTGCCAGGATTTCTCTCAGGCCGTGGCGCACGGCCGCGTGATCGTCCGCTATTAAGATCCGCACGGCTGCACGCTCCCCATTGCCGGCGCGCCGAAGGGGCGCCCCAGAATACACGAGCGCCGATTCGGCATTATTCTTGCCGCCGAATCGGCGCGGCCGCCGAGGAAGGGGAATCCCGATCGAAGAATTATGAAGGCCTTGAATCGCCGTTCGGACATAGGAATCCCCGGATTGCCAGCTCGACGCCTGCTGCCAATGACACGCACCTCGCCGATATTCTCGTCTAGCCTTGGGATACCTGGAATTGGGGTGCCATCGAACAAGACGATAGAGGGCTTGGAGAAGTCTAGCCATCAGCGAAAGCTGTTTGTACTGTAGGAATTTTCCGACAGCGCCTTGCTGCTCTAATCGATCAGGCGATTTGTCATGGCGTAGCGGGTCAGCTCGGCGTTACTCTTCATCTGCATCTTCTCCATGATGCGCGCGCGGTATGTGCTTACCGTCTTCACGCTAACATGGAGCCGGTCGCCAATCTCCGTCAGCGGCACTCCGGAGGCGATCATTCTCATCACTTCGTACTCCCGATTCGAGAGCAGCTCATGCGGGGTCTTGTTGCCGGGGCGATCCAGCTGGTCAACGAGTTTCTCCGCAAGGTGCTCGCTGACATAGCGGCCGCCGCCCAGGATCTTCTTCGTCGCCTGCGCCAATTCTTCGGGGGCACTGTCCTTGTTAATATAGGCCGACGCGCCGGCGCGCAGGCAGCGCATCGCATATTGGTCCTCGGGCTGCATGCTCAGGACGATCACCGGCAGCCGCGGATACAGTTGCTTGACATCCCGCAGCACGTCTAGCCCGCTGCGCCCAGGCATATTGATATCGAGCACAAGCAGGCCGGCAGGAGATGCGGCCAGGCGGCCCATCACCTCGTCCCCGGTGCCGGCTTCGGTAAAGCGCGCGCCGGGATGCGCCTCGGCCAGAATCTCCTTCAGGCCGCGGCGCACCACGGCGTGATCATCTGCTATCAGTATGTGCAAGTTGTCCTTGCTCGGCGCCTGAAGCCTGAAGCGGCACGCAAACAGTGATCGTCGTCCCTTCGCCGGGCGAACTCGATACCTGTACGCTGCCGCCGCACACCTGCGCTCGTTCTTTCATTCCCAGAACCCCGAGCGAGCCCGCAATCTCGGATTCATTGAAGCCTTTCCCGTCGTCGTGAACGGCCAGCACCAGATTCTCATCCTGCCGGTAGAGCGACGTGCGGACCGTCCGCGCTTCGGCGTGCCGCGCGACGTTGGTCAGGCACTCCTGGTAAATCCGGAAGATCGCGGTGGCCCGGTCGCCATCGAGGCGGAGTTCGCCGGCAGGGACACTCACCTCACAGCGAATCCCGGCGCGAGCCGCGAATTCGTTCGACTGCCATTCTACAGCAGCCGCCAGGCCAAGATCGTCCAATATGCCCGGCCGCAACCCGCTGCATATCCTGCGCACCGACCGGACGCCATCGTTGATCAATTCAATAGAACCCTTCAGCCGCTCATGCACTTCGTCATTCGCGCGCGGCAGATGCCGCACCGCCCACGTCATGTCCATCTTGATGGCCGTGAGGATCTGCCCAATCTGATCGTGCAGATCGCGCGCGACCATCTTGCGCTCCTCTTCGCGGACCCGCTGCAAGCGCTCCGCCAGCGCCTGCAATTGCTGGCGCTGAAAGGCCGCCTTCTCGGCGCGCAAGAGCGCCTCCTGGGCCTTCTTCCGCTCGGTAACTTCCTCGGTGAAGATGACGATTCCGCCGACCCTGCCTTCGGCGTCGCGCCAGGGCCGGATTTCCCACCTTATCCACTGCACCGAGCCGTCGGCCCTTTCAAAGCGGTCGGCGTCTCCGCTGAGCACTTCACCCGCCAATCCGCGGCAGTGAGCTTCCTTCCACTGCTCTGGAATCTCCGGAAAGACCTCATAGTGCGACAAGCCGCCGAGATCGCGGTCGCCGAGGCCATAGTCGGCCCTCCAGCGGCGGCTGGCGTGCAAGTAGCGCATCTGGCCGTCGAACATGGCCAGCGCCGCCGGCGCATGTTCGACAAAGAGTCCCAGAAGCTCTTCGCTTTCACGCAAAGCCTCTTCGGCGCGAGCGTGGGCGGCGCGCAGGCGGAGCGTCTGGATGCCGAACTCAAGGTCTCCCGCGAGTTCCGTCAGCAGTTCCACTTCGCCCTCGGTAAAGGCATCCGGCTCTCGCGAGTATATGGTGATCGCTCCCCATGCTTTTTCTTGCTCCTTGAGGGGAATCACCAGCGAGGAAGCATAGCCGCGCTTGACGGCATCTTCGCGCCAGGGGGCAAACGCGGGATCGGTAAGCATGTTCCGGCACATCGACGGCTGTCCGGTGCGGATTGCCGTGCCTGTCGGGCCGCGGCCGCGCTCGCTCTCGTCCCATTTGACACTAAGCGTCTCCAGGTATCCCTGCTCGAAGCCCGAGAAGGCGACCGGACGGACCGTCTTGTGTTCGTCGTTTTCGGCAACGCCGATCCACACCATCGCATGGCCGCAAACTCTGGTGATAACGCGGCAAACCTCTTTGAGGAATGACGGCTCATCGGTGGCGTGCAGGATCGCCTGGTTGCTATTGCTTAGCGCCTTCAACGTCCGGTTGAGTTTCTTGAGCTGCTCTTCTGCCCGTTTCTGGTCGCCGATATTGGTATTGGTTCCGAACCAGCGCGCGACCTTGCCTTCGGCGTCCTTGACTGGCATGACCCGCGTAAGAAAGGGACGAAAGACACCGTCGGCGCCCCGCAGAGGAAACACCATATCGAACGGCGCCGAAGTCGCGATGGATGCCTTCCATCGTTCCAGAACCTGCGGCAGTACTTCGGGGTCATGAACGGACTGCCAGCCCCAGCCTTCCATCTGTTCCGGGGTCGTGCCCGTGTACTCGTACCAGCGCTCGTTGTACCAGAAGAGCCACCCATCGGCGTTTGCCATCCAACTCAACTGCGGAATCGCATTGGCCAGGCTGCGGAACTGCGCTTCGCTCCTTTGCAGCGCCTCCTCGGCCCGTTTGAATTCGCTGAAGTCGTCGAAGACGATCGCCACCCGCCGCTGCTCCGGTTCGCCCACGCGGTAGGCATGAACGTCGTACCAGCGATTCAAGGCACTGGCTTCGTTGATGAAGCGCACCGGCTCGCCGGTCAGCGCAACCTTCCCGTAAATCTCAAACCAATGCTCCTCATGAGCCGGGGCCAGTTCGCGCATGCGCTTCCCCACCGCATCGTGCAGACCAGTCTGCCTCTCAAACGCGTCGTTCACCTCAAGGAAGCGATAGTCCGCGGGCTTGCCCTCGGCGTCAAGGAGAACTTCTACGATGCAAAAGCCCTCGGTCATCGCATTGAAGAGGTTGCGGTAGCGCTCCTCGCTTTCCTGGAGCGCCTCTTCCATCCGCTTACGCTCGGTGATGTCGGCCGATATGGCGCAGACCGCATAGGGCTTGCCGCCGGCATCGAACAGCGGAAACTTGCTTGCCAGGAACGTGTGCTCCTTACCGTCGGCCAGCAGCGCCGTCTCTTCTATCTGCATAGGCAGGCCTGTTCTTAGAACCAGCTGGTCATGAGCACGGAAGGTCTCGGCCTGCTCACTGGTAAGGATGTCGTAGTCGGTCTTTCCTCGCACATCGTCCCGCGCGATGCCCAGCAACTCCTCAAACCGGGAGTTGACGGTAATGAAACGCCCGTCAATATCCTTCAGAAACACCACGGTATCCGGCGCCCCGTCGATAATCGCCTGCAGCTGCTGCCGGCTGCTTCTGAGCGCCTCTTCGAATCGCTTTCGCTTGGTAATGTCGTGGATGGTGATGAACCCGCCGGTCACGTTCCCCGCGGAATCGTGGAGAAGACACCCGTTGTAGCTTGCGTCGAACTCGTGCCCCGTTTCGATCCGCTGAACGCGCAGGATCTGGTTTTCGAGGCTCCCTTCCCGGAGGACACGCGACGCTGGCCATTCATCGGGCGAAAGGGGCCGGCCCTGATCATCCCACGCCTTCCACGTAGCTTTTAGCAGTCCGGCTTCGAGCGGCTCGTCTGGTTTCGCCTCCAGCGCGTGGATACGAAGCGAGGCCGGGTTCTGATAGATCACGTTCCCATTCGGGTCGAAGAACATCAGTCCCTCAGACATACTGCCTACAACAGAGCGGAATCGTCCCTCGCTCTCTCGTTTCATGTCTTCGATATCTGTGCAGGTGCCGAACCATCGGAGGATGCTCCCCGACGTATCGCGCATGGGTTCTCCGCGAATCAGAAACCGGCGGTAGCTGCCATCTGCCGCCCGCAAACGGCTCTCGATGCTGTATTCTCCGCCGGTTTCGACGGCTTTGTTCCAGGCATCCCATGAGGGCTGCTTGTCGTCAGGGTGGAAAGGCGTGTTCCAGCCTCTTCCATAGCTTTCTTCCAGCGTCAGTCCGGTGTAATCCACCCATCTCTGATTGAAGTAAGTATTCAAGCCATCGGGCGTACACATCCATACGAACTGAGGCACAAAGTTCGACAAGGCGACGAAGGAGTTTTTGCTATACTCTTCAGCCCGCTTGCGCTCGGTAATGTCGCGAATAATGCTGATTAGGGTGCAGATTCCACCGATTTTCGCGCCCTGGGAACTCACCTCGACGGGAAAAACACTGCCGTCCGCGCGTTGGTGAATACTCTCGAACAGTATGCCTTGCATCTCGGCCTTAGACATTTCGATGTCCGTCAACGGCCGCGTGCTAGGCTCGCGAAGGTCGTGGATCTTCATGCACTTCAGTCGCTCGATTGTGTGCCCATATGCCTCGGCGGCTGCCGCATTAGCCTCCAGGATGAGGCCGTCATCGAACCGAATGAACAATACAATGTCCCTGGTGTGCGCGGCCAGCAGCCGGTACCGATGCAGCGTCTCTTCAGCCCGCTTGCTCTGCGTGATATCCCGGCTGTAGACGACAACGCGATCGATCCTTCCGCTGCTGTCCAGCACCGGGTAGTAATGATGCCGGAACATCATTCCATCCCGTTCATCCTCCACCTCGAGCGGCTGCTTCGTTTCGACCACCTGCCTGATGCAAGCGGAGCGCCTCTCGGCCACTTTGGGCTCTGTAATCTCACCGATGGTTTTTCCGAAGATCTCCTCGGCTTGCCTCCCGACTCGTTTCAAGGCGGTGGCGTTGGCCGAAAGAATTGTGCAGTCGGCGCCGATCAGCCAGACCGATTCATCAGTTGCATCCAAAATTCCACGTAGAGTTGCTCTCTCTTCGCGCAGCGCCTCTTCGGCCCGCTTGCGCTTGGTGATGTCGAGAATGAACGATACCCCTTGGCTGCGGTCGTCTTCGTAGGCCGCGGCCGAAAAAAGTCCCCAAACCCGAGCGCCGTCCTTGCGAACGAACTCCTTTTCGTACGGGAGATGAATGCCGGTCTCTCTTATCTGCCGTCGCGCGTCTTCGTCCAGCGGCCAATACTCCGGCGGCGTAATCTGGGACCAGTTCAAAAGCCCGGCACGGAGATCCTCGCGCGAGTACCCCGTCATGGCCAGAAACTTGTCGTTCACGTCCAATACGCCGCCATCGATCGTCCAGTACAGGATCGCAAACAGGTCTGTTTCATAGAACCGGCGCAGGCGTGTCTCCGCCCGCTTGGCCTCCGTAATATCCCGCGCCGTAATCACGGTCCCGATGATCGCGCCGTCGCTGCCGCGAACAGGACTGAAGGAAATGCTGCCAATCCAGCTCTCGCCGGTGTCCTTGCGGCGCAGCGTGTATTCGGCGCCTGTGGCCGCTTCGCCGCGGAGCGCCCGCTGTATCGCATACATCTCTCGAGGCGCCCGTTCTCCGTTGGCCAGGAACACCTCGAAGATGCTGGCGAATTCGTCGAAGCTCCTGGCGCACTCGGCTTTGCTCTTGAATCTGTAGAAGCGTGCAAAGGCATCGTTGAATTCCACGAACCGGCCCTCGGCATCGGTGATGATCACCGAGTCCGTCATACTGGCCAGGGCCGCCGCCAGCTTGGCCCGGCTCTCACGCAGCGCCCCTTCCTTCCGCTTGAGCTCGGTGATGTCGGTGTGTACCCACATCCGGCCGTAGGACTTTCCATCCACGATCAATGGAACGAAGTCCCTCAGGTATGTGCTTCCGTCCTGCATGGGGACCTCTTCGCTGAGTACCGGTTGCCCCCGCGCGAGAATCTCCCGGATGCGGAGGACGGCCTGCTCGTGATTCTCGTAAGCGGTACAGACCTTAGCAATCACCATCTCGGAGTCGAACGCCGCCATAAGCTCGGCCGGCGACTCCGCTAGCTTGAAGAGGTCGCAGATTGCCTGATTGGCAAATTCTATCCGCCCTTCGTTGGTCACCAGCAGGACGCCGGCAGAAAGATTGGAGAGAATCGTGTGGAAGCGCCGCACCGTGGTTTCGAGAACACGCTCCGCCTGCTCCCGTTCGCGCACGTCCGTTTCAAGCTGCGCATTGGCGGCCTGCAACTGGCGCGTCCGCTCTTCAACCATCGCTTCAAGGCGCTCGCGATGTTCCTGTAGTTCCGTTTCCGAACGCCTGCGCTCGGTAATGTCAACGCCCATCTCCAGAATCAGCGATGAACCATCCAGATCAGTGAACGGAAAGTCGTGAGCGTCAACCAGGCTGCCGTCGGGGAAGATCACCTCCCAGTGGTGGGGCTGGCCGGTTTCGAACACACTGTAGGTTTCACAAAAATCGCACGGCTCAGCGCGCCCAAAACGAGCTTCAAAACACCGCTGGCCGCGACACTCCCCAAACCTGTCGCGGAAGCTGCGGTTGGCAAAGGCAATGTGCCGATCCGGCGTCAGCAGGCTGATCATCGGGGGCAGCGTCTCCAGCACGTCAAGGAATCGCTGGCGCTCGGCGCGGATCGACTCCGCCCGCGCCTGTGCTTCGACCGTCTTTCTGCGCTCATCAACGACAGCAGCCTCTATTTGCAGGGCTGCCAGCTTCTGGCCTCTGCGGTGGTAGAGTTCCGTGACCAAAGAGATGGAAGCCCCCGAGATGCAGAAGATGGCCATGGCGACGGAATCGGAGGTTGAGCCAATCGCGAACTGCCCTATCGGCGGAAGGAAGAAATAGTCAACCGATAGCGCAGAAAGCGCGGTGGCCAAAATGCCTGCCCACATGCCGCCCATCAATGCCGCCAGGATCACAGCCGGGTAAAAAGTAATGTAGGTGGGCAGCGCGAGGCCGCGGCGTTCAAACGCCATGCGCAGCAATGTGGCAAGCACAACAGCGGCCACAGCGGCAAGCTGTCGCGCCAGCCGCCCGCGGAAGATGCGAGCGATCATTCCCGATCCATGAACCGCCACAAACCGATCCTCAGCGCTCCGGCCGGATCCGGCTGCCGGAGTCTCCGGCACAACCCGAGCAGGTTCGCGGTCCCCTGCGACTCGGGAACTGTCGAACCGTGGCACGTCTCCCAGCGATCCTTCGGCAAGAACAGGCCACTTTGCCATGGCCGCCCGGGGGCGAAGCATTTCCCATTAACGTTTAACCGAAGATTAGGCCCGATCTTCGGTCTCGCAATGTGATGTTCATCACGAGGAGCGGCCTTCCTTCGCACCCTCGAGGCTGGTTGAAGATTACCTCGTTCCTGAGCGATCAGGCAGATTCAGGTTGAAGGCGGCCGGCCTGGAAAGACGCGGGCGCGCGCTGCCAAGTCGAGAGTATTCGATCTCAGTTTCATTTGCGGACACCCGGCAAGCAGATTCCTCTACCGGGAATCCTTACCTCTTCTCCCGCATATTGGCTCATTGCAGCCGCCCCAAAGCCGACTACATTCCTAGCCAAGGACAACTTCGGTGGACGAATGCGACTGTGCTCAAACCAGCCGGATTCGAACGCAAAGAAGAGGGAAGAACGCCTGAACTGGGAGCAACCCGCCAGCTCAGGCGTCTTCGCAAACGTTGAAAGGCTGGCTCTTGCTCTCGCTTCCCCTCAAGCAGGGTCGCGCGGGACTACTGCGAAGCTAGACGCCAGTCGCAGCGGCGGATTCAGAACACGGCCATAAGAAACCGCTGCATCACCCTGAGAATGCCGTTCGATTGTCCGGGCAGACGCCCGGAGATGCTGGAGAGGAAGCCGCAATGCGTATTGGGGAAACAGGTCGTTGGTCGCGCCATTTTTGCTGGATGTGGTTCTTGCTGTTCAGCGTTGCGGTTTGGGCTCAGGGCCCCACCATCACGTTTCAGCCGGTCGACACCTCGGTCAATCCAGGGAGCCAAGCCGTATTTCAGGTGACGGCCACAGGAACGGCCCCCCTCACCTATCAGTGGGGGTATATCTCCGCATCGGGCTGGGCCACGCTGACCACCGGGTCGGGATTCCAGTCGGCGGCCTATACCACTGCGTCCGCCGATTCGAGCATGAACGGCCTCAAGCTCGATGTGCTGGTCACCGACAGCAGCGGCAATTCGACTTTGAGCGACACTGTGACCCTGACTGTGAATGCGGCGCCATCCATCACCTTTCAGCCCGCCAATCGGATCGTAAGCGTGGGGAGTACGGCCGCCTTCGGCGTGACAGCCACCGGCATTCCGGCGCCCAGCTATGTGTGGCAGTATCTGGACGGCGTTACCTGGACGCCGTTCGCGGCGGGCACGGGCTACAACACGAACAGCTTCACCACTGTCGCCACCACCGCGGCCTTCGACGGTCTTCAGTTGCGGGTAGTGGTCTCGAACAGCGTCGGGACGCCGGCCATCAGCAATACCGTGACCCTCGACGTAGTTCAACCGCCCGCCATCTCCAGCAGCCCGGCGAACACCTCCACCTACGAGGGAACGACCGTCAACTTCAGCGTCACGGCCGCCGTTCCCTCCGAGGTTCTGGGAGGCGGCGCGCTTACCTACCAGTGGTACATGGGCGGGTCTCCGCTCGGCAACGGATCGCCGGGCAACGGGGAGACGATCGGCGGAGCCACCTCCGCCAGCCTGTCCATCTCGAATCTGGCGGCTGCCGATGCCGGCAGCTATTACGTCGTTGTGACTAACACTGCCGGCGGCGTCGCGGCCGCCGCGCAGACCACCCCAATCACTCTGGCCGTTACTCCCGGCCATTGGGTTGCGGCGGGAACGCTTGCTTCCGGCCCCGAGACCTTCATGCGCAGCGTGCTTCTGCCCAGCGGCGACGTGATGGTCCTCGGCGACAGTTCGACGGATGTCAACATCTTCAATCCCGCCGGCAACGGCGGCAACGGCGCATGGACCGCGCCAGCCAGCCTGACTACGGCTCTGGAGCGGCCCACAACCACGCTGCTGCCCAATGGCCTGGTGCTGATCGCCGGCGGAAACTCCGCTGCGACCGGGGAGCAGAGCGCGGCATACGTGTTCAGCGAGTCCGGCGATTCGGTGACGGCCACAGGCTCCATGTCAGTGGCCCGCGATAGCCATACCGCCACGCCGATCGGCACGGGCCAGGTACTGGTGGCCGGCGGCTACAACGGCGTGGCGCTCAACAGCTCCGAGATCTACGATCTGGCCAGCGGGGCATGGAGCACGGTGGCTAGCTCGATGGGCGCCAAGCGCTATCGCGCCGCGGCCACACTGCTGCCTAGCGGCAACGTGCTGGTGACGGGCGGCCAGTCTACGAACAGCTCGCTGAGCGCCATGAAGACCGCGGTCATCTACAATCCGGCGACCCAGGCATGGACCCCCAGCAACAGCACCATGACCACGGCGCGCGTCTTCCACACGTTGACGCTGCTTCCCAGTGGAAAGGTGCTGATCGCCGGCGGCATCAACACGGCGGGCGTCACGCTGCATACGGCCGAGATCTACGATCCCGTCGCCGATACCTTCACCGCCATCGCCGCGCCCATGGTCTCGGCGCGCAATCAGCATACGGCTACGCTTCTGCCCAGCGGCAAGGTACTGATCGCCGGCGGAGCGGCCGCCGGCATCCAGCAGACGGCCGAGTACTTCGATCCCGCCGGGAACGCCGGCTCCGGCAGCTTTACCCAGACCGCAAGCCTGATAACGGCGCGAGACCGCTCGTCCGGCTGGCTGCTTCAGGACGGGTCGGCCCTGGTAGTTGGCGGAACCGGCGCCGGAGACGCAGACCTGGGTTCGGCCGAGCGCTTCGACGACGAATCCGGCCCCGGCGACGGCCCCACGGCTCCCACATTGCCCAACGCGACCATCGTCTCGGCGAGCGCGGTACAAGCGGGCCAAACTGGAGTTACGGCCAGCGTGCCTGCGCAATCCAACGTGACCTACGCTTGGGCGGCGACCAACGGCACGATCGCCTCCGGCCAGGGCACTCGCCAGATCGTATTCTCGGCCGGCAGCACGGATCCGGTGACCCTGTATTGCCTGGTCACGAGCAGCCTGGGAATCCCCGGCGCGGGAACCCTCCAGGTGCCGGTCAACATCGCTCCGCTGATCGCTCTCCAGCCGCAGAGCCAGACGGCGGTGGCCGGAACCCCGGTGAGCCTGACGGTGGGCGTCACGGAGCTGGACGGCGTACTCAGCTACCAGTGGTACGACGGATCGACGCCGGTGGGCGCGAACTCCTCCACTTTTACCATCTCCAATCCGGCGCCGGCGGACGCGGGAACCTATTACGTAGTGGTCACCAACACCCTGAACGGCACCATCACCACGGCGACCAGCAACAACGCAGTACTGGGCGTGAATGTTCCCCCCTCCATCTCCTTCGAGCCGGCCGATCAGGCTGTACTGGTGGGCGGCGCCGCATCCTTCAGCGTGACGGCGAGCGGCTCTCCCGCGCCGAACTACGTCTGGCAGTATATGGGGGGCGGCGGCGCCTGGAACCCGTTCGCGGCGGGCACGGGCTACAACACGGCCAACCTGACTACCTTCGCCACCACGGCCCGCTATAACGGCCTGCAACTGCGGGTGGTGATCTCGAACGGCGTCGGCTCGCCGGCCATCAGCAACACGGTGACGCTGACGGTGGACACGCCGCCCAGCATCACCGGCCAGCCTGGCAATCAGACGGTGACCGCCGGCAGCACGGCCGCCTTCAGCGTGACGGCGACCGGCACGCCCGCGTCAAACTACGTCTGGCAGTATCTGGGGGGCGGCGGCGCCTGGAGCCCGTTCGCGGCGGGCACGGGCTATAACACGGCCAACCTGACCACCTTCGCCACCACGGCCCGCTACAACGACCTGCAACTGCGGGTGGTGGTCTCGAACGGCATCGGGACGCCGGCCACCAGCAATGCGGTGACCCTGAGGGTGAACTCGCCTCCAACCATCACCGGCCAGCCGCAAGGGACGACCGTGGCGGCGGGAACTCCGGTCACGTTCAACGTGACCGCGACCGGCAACGGCACGCTCAGCTACCAGTGGTACGACGGCGCATCGCCGGTAGGCGCGAACTCCCCCAGCCTCGCCATCTCCAGCCCCGCCGGATCGGACGCGGGAACCTATTCCGTGACGGTCACCAACACCCTGGGGTCCACGACCACCCAGACCAGCAGCAACGCGGCGGTTCTGGCGGTCGATGTGGCGCCATCCATCGGCGCGCAGCCCGCCAATGCGAACGTGAATGCGGGGTCTCCGGCCTCCTTCACGGTCTCGGCCACCAACAGCGCCGGCACCGCCGGCGCGCTCAGCTACCAGTGGTACAAGGGGGCCTCGCCGCTCACAAACGGCGGCAACGTTTCGGGCGCTACCTCGACCACCCTGAACCTGGCCAGCGCCGGGGCTTCGGATGCGGGCAGTTACTCGGCGGTGGTCACCAACACCGTATCCGCAATCAATACCACCACGGCCAGCGGCGCGGCGCTTCTGGCCGTGAACGTGGCCCCATCCATAGGAACCCAGCCACTGGGGCAGACAGTGGTGGGAGGAAGCTCGCCGGTCTTTACGGTGAGCGCCAGCAACAGCGCCGGCACCGCCGGCACGCTCAGCTACCAGTGGTACAAAGGCGCTTCGCCTTTGAGCGACGGAGGCAATATCTCAGGCGCAGCCACGGCCGCGCTGACCCTGGCCGGCGTCGCCGCATCTGACGCGGGCAGCTACTCGGCCGTGGTCATCAACACGGTGGCGCTGGCCGGGACCACCTCGACCACCAACTCGACCGCCAGCGGCACAGCTACTCTGGCGGTCAACATGGCGCCGGCCATCACCCTGCAACCCACCCCCGCGCTGACCGTACTGTGGGGAGCCTCGCCGAGCTTGCCGGTAGGGGCGACCGGG
>CAWCWQ010000273.1:0-12036 GCA_963799145.1 uncultured Acidobacteriaceae bacterium
ATTGCGGATCGTCCGGGAGACGGTCCGGCTGCCAAACCTTGACGAGCAGGCGATAGGCATTTCTGATCTCAGTCTCCGTCGCATCCTTTCCAAGTCCGAAGACTTGCAGGGCGTCGCAACGGGGACACTGCGAGTACTGATCGCCAAACAAATTCCCGCATGAACAGATATTCATTTCGCCCTCTCAGCCCTCGGTATCCACCGTCTTGGTGTCGGCACGATTATAACCGAGCCTCTCCTCCGGCACAGCCCGAGGCGCTGCGCGTAAAGACAGGAATCCGTAGAATAGCCTTGTACCTCGATCTACGGGGCCGAATGGCTTTTACCGAACAATACGATGTGGCCGTGGTTGGCGCCGGTCACGCCGGATGCGAGGCGGCGATGGCGGCGGCGCGCATGGGCCTGAGGACGGCGCTCATCACCATGAACATGGACCTGATTGCGCAAATGAGCTGCAATCCGGCCGTTGGCGGCGTGGCCAAGGGCCACCTGGTACGCGAGGTGGACGCTCTGGGCGGCATCATGGGCGAGGTGGCCGACGCCGTGGGCATTCAGTTCCGGCTGCTTAACTCGTCGCGCGGCCCGGCCGTGTGGAGTCCGCGCGCCCAGTGCGACAAGCAGCTCTACCGCGTGAAGATGCGCGAGATGCTCGAGTCGCAGCCCGGCCTCCACATCCGCCAAGCCGAGGTGGTGAGCCTGGTGATGGACGACAGGGATCAGGGGTCAGAGATCAGGGGTCAGGGATCAGAGATCAGGGGTCAGGGATCAGAGATCAGGGGTCAGGGATCAGAGATCAGGGGTCAGAGATCAGAGATCAGGGGTCAGGGATCAGAGATCAGGGGTCAGAGATCAGGGGTCAGAGATCAAATAGCTGAGGAAGATGATGGAAATCTGGGTGCCCCCGGTCCCGATTCTGGGACCGGGGATCGTGTGCCCCAACCTGTTCGTCCTCGCCGCCGCGTCCTGGGCCTCAAGCTCCGCGACGGCCGCCAACTGCTGGCCGGGGCCACCATCATCACCACCGGCACGTTTCTGAACGGCCTCATTCATTGCGGCGAGGAGCGCTATCCTGCCGGCCGCAGCGGCGAGCCGGCCTCGGTCCTCCTCGGCGAGGCCCTCCGGGCTTTGGGACTTCGCACTTGCCGTTTGAAGACGGGAACGCCGCCGCGCCTCGACGGCCGTACCATCCGCTGGGAGGCCTTTGATGAGCAGCCAGGCGACGTCGATCCCACGCCCTTCAGCTTCCGGACCAAGCGAATCCTCCAGCCGCAGGTGAGCTGCCACATCGCCTTCACCGCGCCGGAGACTTTGCGCATCATCCGCGAGAATGTGCACCGATCGGCGATGTACTCCGGGCAGATCAAAGGCGTCGGCCCACGCTATTGCCCCTCCATCGAAGACAAGATCGTCAAGTTCCCCGACAAGACCCAACACCAGTTCTTCCTCGAACCCGAGGGCTTGAACACGCACGAGGTCTACGTCAACGGCATGTCCACTTCACTGCCCATGGAGGTGCAGTGGCAGATCGTGCGTTCCATTCCCGGCCTCGATCAGGCGGAGATGCTGCGCCCCGGCTACGCCATCGAATATGACAGCGTGGACGCCACCGAGCTCGACCGCACCCTGCGCGTCAAGAGCATGGAAGGCCTCTACCTGGCCGGCCAGATCAACGGAACCAGCGGCTACGAGGAGGCGGCCTGCCAGGGCATCATGGCCGGCATAAACGCCGCGCTGTGGCTCAAGGGCGAGCCGCCCTTCACGCTGGACCGTAGCGAAGGCTACACCGGAATCCTCATCGACGACCTCATCTCGAAGGGCATCAACGAGCCTTACCGCATGTTTACCTCGCGCGCAGAGTTCCGCCTGCATCTGCGCATCGACAACGCCGACCGCCGGCTGACCCCGTATGGCCGCCGCCTGGGCCTGATCGGCGACGAGGCCTGGGCGGAGTACGAGCAGAAGCAGGCGCGCATGGCCGCGCTGGAGCGTCTCTTGCTCTCTGGCAAGCCTGACTCCGAAGGGCTGCGGGCCGCAGGCCTTGGCGAACTGACGGCCACCGCTGGGCTGACCTGGGCGCAATTGCTCAAGCGGCCGGATGTGACCGTCGAGGCGGTGCTGGGGACGATGCGCGAGGCTCTTGTCGGCGACCCCCTGCTCAGCGAACTCGCCGCCATCCTCGACATTGCCGGCCAGCCGGATCTGGACAAAAGAGCACGGAGAGCCGTCCTTCGCAACGAGGCCCGGGCAGTAGAGACCGAGATCAAATTTGCCGGCTACCTTGAACAGCAAAGGAAGTCGATCGAAAAGCTGAAGGCCGCCGAGGCCGTCGCCATTCCGGATTGGATGGACTACCGCGCCATCAGCGGCCTCTCGCGCGAGATGCGCGAGGTCATGGAGCGGGTCCGCCCGGTCACCATCGGCCAGGCCAGCCGCATCCCCGGCGTCACGCCCGCCGCGCTCAGCTTGGTCCACGTCTCGATCCGGCTACAGGGAGCCCGGCGGCTGGCAAGCTAACCCGCCACCCGCTCAATCCCTCGCGCAAAACCCCAAAATCGCCTGACCAAACCGCTCCACCTTGGCCGGCCCCATTCCGTCCACCTCCAGCAACTGCTTGAGATTTCGCGGCCGCGCCTGCGCCAGAGCCGTGAGCGTCCGATCATGCATCACCACGTACGCCGGAACCCCCAGCCGCTTGGCTTCCGCCGCGCGCCACTCCCTGAGCCGCGCTGCCAGCGCTTCACCGTCGGCGGTGAGCCGCGGCGCCGCCGGAGCCGCTGTCTTCGCAGCCTGAGTCGCCCGCGCCGAAACGCTCTCCGCCTGCGTTTTCGCCGCAGCCCCGGCAGCAGCTTTCGCCTTCTTTCTCCGCACAGGCGGCTCAGCCCGCCCGCCAAACTCTTCCACCACTCCGTCGCTGACTAGCAGTTCGACCTGAGTCCCCGCCCGCAGCTCGCGCCCCGCTCCCGTCAGCATTACCTTGCGAAAGCGCCTTACTTCGCCATCTTTCTCGTACTCCGCCTCTTCCATCGCGATCAAGCCCGCCTTGGCCATCGCTCCCAGCAACTCGTCGAACTCCTTCCGGCTCAGCCTGCCCACCAGTTCGAGGCTCCGTTGCAGGGAACCGGCTCCCCTGTAGCTCACTGGCCGCAGATCGTCCACAATCGCCTGCGCAATCGTTCGCTCCAAGGGCGTAGCCCAGCGAAATTGCCTCAGCACCGCCCCCGCCGGATCGCAGACGTCGCACACATCGCACGCCCGGCTCGCATCCTCCTCGTCGCCAAAGTGCCTCACCAGCGCCGCCATCCGGCACTCGTTCTTCGTTGTGTAACGCAGCACCTTATCGATCTGCTCGGCACGAAACTGAGCCTGTGCCCTATACGTCTTCTTCCACCCCGTGCCCCCCACGGTCACGTTGCCGCCAAAGTCCATCCGCGCGCCGCCGTGGATCTCCAGCTTCTCCAGCGCCTTGTCGAATTCCTCCTCGCCCAGTTGCGACTCAGCCCGCAGCTCATCCACCGCCTGCGGCTCCTCTTTGAGCGCCTTGAAGACCTGCTGCAATTCCTCCACCGGTGGATAATCCCGGTTCAAGAAGAAGTCGTGCGTCCTCTGGTCCGCGTAGCTGTGCATCAGGTAAGTGCGGCTCGGCAGGCCATCCCGCCCGGCGCGGCCAATCTCCTGGTAGTAGCCCTCCAGCGTCCCTGGCAGTCCCGCGTGGATTACCGTGCGAATATCCGCCTTGTCGATCCCCATTCCAAAGGCGATGGTCGCCACCACCACCTCCAGCTCGCCCGCCTGAAAGGCAGTCTGGACGCGCTCCCGCGTCTCTGGATCGAGGCCGGCATGATACGCCGCCGCGCGTATTCTCCCCGCCCCACCCTTCAATCCAGCAGTAACTGGCCGAGAGGGGCTAAGCGACAGCTCCTCGGCCAGCCCTTCGGCGCTTTTCCGCGAAGTCGCATACACAATCGCCGGCCGCCGCGCCGGCTCGGCCAGCAGCCGCGCAATCGCTTCCGCCCGCTCCGGCACTGGAAGCTCGACCACCTCGATAGCCAGGTTCTCGCGCCTGAAGCCGTGAATGAACTTGAGCGGCTTTACCATCCCCAGTTGCGCCAGAATATCGGCCTGCACGGTGGGTGTCGCCGTGGCCGTAAGCGCAATCACCGGCGCGGCATTCTCGCCGCTGCGCAGCCCCGGCAGATACTGCCCCAGCATCCGGTAGTCCGGCCTGAAGTCGTGGCCCCACTGCGAGATGCAATGCGCCTCGTCAACGGCTATCAGCGCCAGCCTCCGCTTGGCGAGCATCTCCGGAAACCCCGGCACCCGCAGCCGCTCCGGCGCAATGAACAGGAACTGCAAGCTGCCGTTCAGATAATCCACGCAAGCTTGCCGCGCCACGCTGCGCTCCAGCCCGGAGTGAATCCGCGCCACCCGCAATCCCAGCGCACCCAGCTTCGCCGCCTGGTCCTCCATCAGCGCAATCAGCGGGCTTATCACCAGCGCCGTTCCGCCGCGTGCAATCGCCGGCAACTGGTAGCAGAGCGACTTCCCTGCCCCGGTCGGCATCACCAGCAGCAGATCCTTGCCCGCCACCGCCGCCTTGCACACCGCCTCCTGGCCCGCCCTGAACCGGGCAAACCCAAAGACCGACCGCAGCAACTCAGTCAGCACATCCGAATTGGAAGATGTCGTCAATAGAAGAACGCCGCGCCGCGCGGAATCGCATAATCTGAAAGCGCGTGACGCTTGCTCCAACTTTACAAGAGCGGCCGGCGATGACCTCATCGCGGTCTGTTGAGTACCCGCAGCAAAAAGCAGGGCAATCGCATGAACATTTCCTGCTGCCGAGTCGCATTCTTCTTACCCTTTCTGCAGGCCATACTCCGTACGCCTCCCGGCGGGAGGCACCGAGAATAGCCCAGGGCGAAACCCTGGGAATGCGTTGCAGGAAGGAGAAACCGCCCCGGAGGGGCGGATCGAATCCTGGCAATGGGCGGGAGCCCCTTTCATGCGATTGCCCCGCAGCAAAGAGGCTCTTGCGAAAACTGAACTAGCCAATAGCGTTACAATTCCTGCGTGCCGAAAACGCGATTTTTTCTCGGCCAGAAGATGCCATTGGCAATGAGTGCAAGGCGACTGCCGGGCAATAGGCCGCCGCGCTCCGTTGCCTAATCCACAGGCTCGCAGCAGAGGACGAATTCATGAGCATGAAAATGAGCCGCCGTGCGGCAATGAAGCTGATCGCGGCAGCGGTGCCGGCTGCCGCCGGCGTCCGCGCCTATGGCGCCTCGCACCAAACCGCCGCCCCAGTTTCCGCCGCGAGCGAAGTGAAGAGATTCGTCTTTGACGGCGTGTACTCGGAACTGCGGATTTCCATGCAGGAACTCGGCCAGGCGTCTCCCGCCGACCTGTCGGGTTACTCGCATCTGGTGATGGAGATGCGGATGAGTTCGCCCCAGCGTTTGTTGCTTTGGGCCTATACCACCCACGGCCCGCGCAATATGTCGATCATCGGTTTCGGGCAGAACGCGTGGCTGCGGGCCTCGGTCCCGTTGCAGTATTTTGTCGGGCGGGACAAGAACGGCTTCGACCTGGCTTCGGCCACAAACCGGCGCACCAATTCCAGTTGGTATTCCGTGTGGGGGCCTTATGGGGACCTTCAATCGGTCGAGTCCATCGGCATCGCCATGGAGTATCCGCTCAACAAGCCGTCGATCGAACTGCGCAACGTGCATCTGTCCAAGGTCGACGAGGGATCGGAGTTTCTGGTGCCGGGCCCGATGCTGGACAGCTTCGGCCAATGGGCGCTGGCTGACTGGCCCCGAAAGCTCCACAGCAAGGAGCAACTGGCGCGCGAGCTGGCCGAGGAGGAGAAGAGCTTCGGCAGCGCCGCCGATTTCGGCTGGGGCCGTTATGGCGGCTACAAAGACACCCAGGCTAAAGCGACCGGATTCTTCCGCGTTGAGAAGATCGACGGACGCTGGTGGTTTGTCGATCCCGATGGGCGCCTGTTCTTGTCCACGGGAATCAACGGCACGCCGGGCGGGGGCGCGGGCTTCGGCGGCAACGACACAGATGTCAACCGGACAAATCGGCGGCTCGATTCTTGGGGCATGACCACTGGAGGGAAGGATCGTCCGGCGACATTCATGCTCCGCTGGCCAAAGGGAACCAACTATCTCGGTATGCCCGACGTCTATTCGCCGCAATTCGCCGCGGATATCGACGCCGGCGCTAACGCCCAGTGCGCGTCGCGCAAGAACGATCCGCTGCTGCTGGGTTATTTCATCGGCAACGAGCCGCCGTGGGATGGGCGCGAGAGCGAAGTCTGCGACCTGATTCTGGGCGGATCGGATACGGCGACCAAGGCGAAGCTGAAGGAGTTCCTTGCTCTGGGCGACACGCCCGCGCGCCGGCGTGAGTTTGTTTTGGCCGGCTTCCGGAAACATCTGGAGATCGTCTGCGGAGCAGTGCGCAAATACGATCCCAATCATCTGATCCTGGGAATTCGTTTCGGCGGAAAAATGTCCGACGAGGCAATGATGGCGGCCCGCATCTTCGACGTTTGCAGCATCAACGTCTATGAATACGAGCCGACCAAACAAGTGATCCGCGCCGGGCGGTTGACCGGTCTCCCAGTCCTGATTGGGGAGTTTCACATCGGCGTGCCCGCCGACGGCCTGGCCGCCGGCCTGGTGCAGGCCAAGGATCAGATCGAGCGGGGCATCGCTTATCGCTATTACGTAGAGCAGGCAGCATCGCTGGAGTGGTACCTCGGCTCCTACTGGTTTGCGTGGCGCGACGAGCCCGTGCTGGGCCGCATGGACGGCGAAAACTATAACATCGGCTTTGTCGATGTTACCGGCCGGCCTTATGTGGAGCTGATTGAAGCTGCGAAGGCAACGCACAAACGGCTGCTGGAAGTGCATTCCGGCAAGGCGCTGCCGTTTTCGCGGCATCCCCTGGCGTCGGACGTGGGCGCGCCGTCATCGCCCTGGCCGTTGTACCAATAATCGAGTTTTCGGAGAATGAACATGCAAAAGGGAATTATCGGGTCATTGGCTGCTTTTCTGCTTGGTTTGGCGGCGGCTTCGCCGCTATTTGCCGCCGCAACGGGAGTCAAGGTCTGGGATGAGCAAGTTACCATCCCGACATATCTCATCGGCCCCCCGGACCCCAATCCGCAATTCTACTTCGGCGGCAACTCCCAGGGCGCGCAGCATCGCATCTACCCCTATCCCGCTTACGACAACCTGACTACCGAGAAGAAGGCCAAGACCTACAAGATGGTCTATCTCGAAAACGAGTATGTGAAGATTGGCATTCTTCCGGAATTGGGCGGCAAGGTATTCGAGGCCGTGGATAAGACCAATGGCTACGATTTCATCTACCATCAGCATGTTATCAAGCCGGCGCTGATCAGCCTTCTCGGCGCGTGGATCTCAGGCGGAATCGAATGGCACATTCCGCACCACCACCGCGCCACCAGCTTTTTGCCGGTGCAATACAAGATCGAGGAAAGCGCCGACGGCTCGAAGACGGTATGGGTAGGTGAATTGGAGTTGCGGGATCGCATGTCCTGGGCCGTCGGAATCGCGCTGCATCCCGGTAAGTCCTATATCGAGGCATCGTTTCGCATCATGAACCGGACCCCGCTCCCAACTTCGATGCTGAGCTTCTCCAACGTCGCGGTCCATGTGAATGACACCTACCAGGTCATCTATCCTCCCAGCACGCAGTTCGTCACCTATCACGGCAAGCGCGATTTCACTACTTGGCCCATCGCAACGACGACGTACAACGGCGCGGACTACACCGCGGGCGTGGACGTAAGCTGGTACAAGAACCATTACAATGCCAGTTCCATGTTTGCCTGGAATTACCAGGAAGATTTCTTTGCGGGCTACGATCACGGCAGGAACGCCGGCATCCTCAGCATCGCCGACCATAACGTCGTCCCCGGCAAGAAGTTCTGGACCTGGGGCAACGGTCCCAGGGGCCTGGCGGCTGAAGATCAGCTCACGGATTCCGACGGCCCCTACATCGAGCTTATGGTAGGCGCCTACTCCGACAATCAGCCCGATTACACCTGGCTGCAGCCCGATGAAACCCGCACATGGACGCAATACTGGTATCCCTTCCGCGGCATCGACGGCGTCAAGAACGCAAACACCGGCGCGGCCGTCAATCTCGAAGTCAAGGACGGCAAAGCCACGGTCGGATTCTGTTCAACCGCGGACCGGCCGTTGGCCACTGTCTCACTCAAACTGAAGGACCGTGTTCTGTTTGCGGAAAAGATCGCGATCGGCCCCGGTCAACCGTTTACGAGGGAGGTCGCGCTGCCCGCAGGCGCGGATGAGCATGACCTTCGCGCCGCGATTGAGGCCGATGGCAAGGAATTGATCGCTTACTCCCCGGTGAGACTCGTGAAAGAGACGATGCCGTCTCCGGTACTGAATCCGCCCGCGCCAGCGGATATCAAGACTAACGAGGAGTTATACCTGACCGGCCTGCGAATGGAGCAGTTTCATGCGCCCGGCGGCAATCCCAATGCGTATTGGCAGGAAGCATTGCTGCGCGATCCAGGCGACACGCGAGTGAATACCGTTCTGGGCATCGGCGCAATCAAGGCTGGACGTTATGCGGATGCGGAGAAACTTCTGCGCAAGGCGCTGGAACGAGCCACCGCGAGTTACACATCTCCCAAGGACGGCGAGGCCTTCTACTATCTCGGGCTGGCGCTGAAAGCGCAAGGCAAGCTGGACGGCGCGCATGCCCAGTTCTACAAATCCACATGGAGCGCGGCCTGGCGGTCTCCGGGCTACTTCGAACTGGCGGAGATTGAGTCAACCAAGGGCGAATTCGATGCGGCCCTGACTGCGGATAGCCATGCTCTCGAAGCCAATGCTCTGAATATCCGCGCCCTGGCGCTGAAGGCCGCGCTGCTGCGCCACGCCGGACGCACCGGCGAAGCGCTGGCCGCCGTCTCCGCCATCCAGGGAATCGATCCGCTCGATGCGCAGGGTATGGCGGAGCAATGGCTGGCGGCTAAGTCGCCCGGTAGCTCTGGGGCGATGATGGCGACGGTGAGCGCGCATCCGGCAACGGCGCTTGAGGTGGCCGCGGACTACATGGATGGCGGGCTTTGGCAAGATGGTACGACGCTGCTCACACTTGCCGCTGGAGCAGCTCCCGGCAAGTCCAAGGTTTCTCCGCTGGTGTATTACTACCTGGGCTATTTTGCCGGGCAAATGCACCAGGATGCCAAGGCCCGCGAGTATTACCAGCTCGCTGCACAGGCGCCCACGGACTATGTTTTTCCCTTCCAGATGGAGATGATTGCCGTTCTCGAAGATGCGATGCGGGTGAACCCTCCCGATTCGCACGCGCCCTACTATCTGGGGAACCTCTTGTACGATTGGCAGCCGCAACAGGCTTTTGCTCTGTGGGAAAAGTCGGCTTCCCTGGGCGCGGATTTCCCCGTCGTCTACCGCAATCTGGCCATGGTCTACCTGCGCCAGGGCAACCAGCGCGACAAGGCGCTGACCGCTTTGGAAAAGGCCGTCCAGTTTGGCGGCAACGCGGAGGCCATCGGCGACCTGGACAGGCTGTATGAAGAGAACGGCGTCCCCCCAGCCAAGCGATTAGCCCTGATGGAAGCGCACCAGTCAGTCATCGACCGCGACGATGCAATCGCGCGCGAAATCAATCTGGAGGTCTTTGCGGGCAAGCCGGACGCCGCCATTCAGTTGTTGCGGTCGCGGTTCTTCCGCGCCTGGGAGGGCGGCGGCAGCTTTTCACTGGGCGACTCATGGATCAACGCTAACTTGGCCAACGGCCGGCGGCACATGATCGACAAACAGTACGCGATGGCGCTGGCCGACTACCAGGCGGGCTTCGAGATCCCCGTCAACCTGCAAGGAGCAAGCGGCGATGTTAGCGGCCGCAAAGGCGAGATTTCCTATTGGATGGGCAATGCGTATGAGGCGATGGGCGATGCGGCAAAGGCACGGCGCTTCTGGACAGACGCATCGAGCGCGCCCGATAGCAAAGCAGCAGCCACTGGGGAGAGCGGCCCCGGAACGCATGGCCCTCCCGGCGCCCGCGCCAGCATCGGCGGCCTGGCCGCCGGCGTGCGCGTCGAACAGGCCGCGCTTTACTACCAAGCTATGGCTCTTGTGAAACTTGGCGAGGTGGATCGCGCCCGGACGATCTTTGCGCAGTTAGTCGATGCGAGCGCCAAATCGTTGGCCCAGACGCCAGGCATGCAGGCTCCCTACCAGTCGTTCGCCACTGCCAGTGAGCGCGCCCAGGCCGCCGACGCGCTCTATCTTGCCGGTTTGGGGCACCTCGGCCTGAACGATCGGGACCAGGCCCGTCAGGAATTCTCGCTCGCCCTTAAGGCCAGTCCCGACCACTACGCAGCCATGAGGACGCTCACCGAGATGGGGCCATGATGAGGAGCCTTCTCGTTGTTGTCCGCTGCCGCGCGAGTTCCCGCTCAAGCGATTTCCGGAACCTTTCCGCAATAAGGGGCGTATAACTGGGCATGAGGGCGATTGCCATGGTGTGGGAAAGCATGAGGAGCGCGACTGCTTTCGTGGCCGGCCTGGCGCTGGCTGCCGGGCTTGCCGGATGCAGGGTCAACGTGGAAAAGGGCGCCAACGGCGAAGACAAGAACGTCCGGGTGGACACGCCCTTTGGCGGCGTCCACGTCAATACCGGGCAAACCTCGGCGGCGGACCTGGGTCTTCCGGTCTATCCCGGCGCGCGGCAGGTGGCCGACGAGGACAAGCACAAGTCGGCGGACGTTCAACTGGGCTTTGGCGAATGGACGCTGCGAGTGCGGGCGGTCTCGTACGCCACGGACGATTCGAAGGAGCAGGTGACTGCCTTCTACAAGAAGGCTCTGGGCCGCTACGGCGACGTGATTACCTGCCTGGGAAACACTCCGGTCGGGTCCCCGGCCACGACCTCGGAGGGCCTGACCTGCCAGGACGACAAGAATTCCAAGGTCAAGGTTAACAATGGAGACTACGGCGCGAACAGAAACGGGCTGGCGCTGAAGGCGGGATCGAAACGCCATCAGCATATTGTGGGCTTTGAGGAGCCCAAGGACGGCAAGACCCGCTTCGCCTTGGTGTCGCTGGACTTGCCCGCCGATGTGGAAAAGAACTCTGGCAAGAGCGACTGAGCAGCGAATCGCCGCGAAAAAGGCCCGGCGAACTCGCCGGGCCTTTCCAACCTAAGCCGCGCATTCGCTGTCAGGTTACGCCAACAGCAGCTTGACCTTCTCTTCAATCTCGTTCTGGGGCCTATAGCCCACTACCTGATCCACCACTTGGCCATCCTTGAAGAACAGGAGCGCGGGAATGCCGCGAATTCCATAGCGCGACGGGGTTGCGCCGTTCTCATCCACATTCACTTTTGCCACCTTCAACTTGCCGGCAAACGCCGCCGCCAAACCGTCCACAATTGGCGCGATGGCCTTGCACGGTCCGCACCAAACTGCCCAGAAATCCACCAATACCGGCTGGTCGCTCTTCAGCACTTCCCGATCGAACGTTGCATCGCTGACTTCAAAGACCCCTTGTCCTGCCATGATCCTCCTTGCGGCGCTTGCCCACCTTCGAGTATACCGCCGTGCCTTTATGGGATGCGTCAGGCTGGGGAAAGTCGCAAGGCGCGGCTGAGAAGCAAGCGCCAATGAGGCGGCCGTTGCGCATGCCAATCGGCAGAAACATATATGAAAAATGGAAATGGGGGCGCTCTTCGCAACCCTCGATAGAAATAAGAAGCGCCCGGACCCTGAGAGGGTCACGGGCGCTAGAGCAGCCCTCCCCCAGAACTGCCCACGCTGCGAATTTAGGTCTTTCAGGGCTGAATAGCAAGGAATCTTAGGTAATTGAAAAACCAATAACCGACAGGGGATCAGATAGATAACCAACAGGCCATAAGCCGCTCCACTAACGGGGGATTAGCTAGAAAGGTAACTGGCGTCCGCCGGATATTACCTCCTGGTTAACGGTGTCATCGTCAAGC
>CAWCWQ010000274.1:0-10077 GCA_963799145.1 uncultured Acidobacteriaceae bacterium
GCTGCGATTTCGAGCGTGTTTTCAACGCCGGCGGAACCCACGCGCAAGGTCTCGATGGCCAAACGAAGATACTCCGGCGGGCTGGCAGGAGAAGCGAAGTTGAAGACGTAGTCCACCGGGCCTGGATCGAAGGGCTGGCAGATGTCGCGCTCTTGGAAGTGGAATCGCGGCTCGGCGGCCAAGTGGGCAATGTTTTCGCGATTCCCGGTGCATAGGTTGTCAACACCTGTAACGGCATGGCCCTCCGCTAACAACCGGTCTGTGAGGTGAGAACCCAGGAATCCGGCGGCGCCGGTCACGAGTATGCGCATGTCACGAACTTTCGTATTCCGCATCTCGGGCCAGCAGGCCCGGTTGATGGTATTTGGCAATCATCGGTACGCGGCAAGGGGGAAACGGCAATTGCGCTACTGTGGCCAGCGGCAGCTCAGAACACTGAGCTTCGCGGCTTCCCTTGCTGCGCTTGATAACTGGCCGGCCTGCCAATGCTGACATAAGTGAATCCATGGTCCAGCATCTCCTGGGGCTTGTAAAGGTTGCGGCCGTCGATCACGATGGGAAAGCGCGCGGCATCGTTGAGGCGCACCAGGTCGATCTCGGCAAACTCCTTCCAGTCGGTGAGGATCAGCACCGCGTCCGCGTCCTTTGCGGCATCGTAAAGGCTGGCGGCATAGTGCAGCTTGGCCGAGGGCGGCAGCACCTCCTTGGCGCGCTCGACGGCCGCGGGGTCGTACGCCGAGACGGTAGCGCCGGCTTCGAGGAGTCTATTGACGATGTCGATGGCCGGAGATTCGCGAATATCGTCGGTGTCGCCCTTGAAGGCCAAACCCAGCGCGGCAAGGCGCTTTCCGGGCAGGGTCCAAAGCGCCGAGAGGATCTTGTTGAAGAAGATGTCCCTTTGAGTTTCGTTGATCTTGCGGACCTCCTGGAGCAGCTCGAAGTTCACTCCGCGCTGCTGGGCCACCCAGTGGAACGCGGCCACGTCCTTAGGAAAACAGGAGCCGCCGTAGCCCAGCCCAGCGCGCAGAAACCCTGGACCGATGCGCCTGTCCAAGCCCATGCCGGCGGCGATGTCTTCGATGTCGGCGTCTACCGCTTCGGCCAGATTGGCAACCGCATTGATGAAGGAAATCTTCAACGCCAGGAAGGCATTGGAGGCGTGTTTAATGATCTCGGAACTCTGTGCCGAGGTGATGAGCAACTTGGCCGGGTGAGCGGCGCTCAAGGCCCCTGGAAGCGCGCCCGGTTGGGAGTAATAGCTGCCCCCGGCGAGCGGCTCATAGATGCGCCGGACCAGGCTGGCGGAGCGCTCGGTGCCGGCGCCCACCACGATGCGGTCGGGGTGCAGGAAGTCGATGATGGCCGTGCCTTCGCGCAGGAACTCGGGGTTTGAGACCACGTCGAAGTTCTGGGGGGCAACGCCATGGCGGTGGAGCACGCGGCGAATCCACTCGTTGGTGTACACCGGCACGGTGCTCTTTTCAACAATCACCTTGTAGTTGTTGATGTGACGCGCAATCTCAGAGACCACGGCCTCGACGTAGGAAAGGTCGGCCGCGCCGGAGTCGCCCTGGGGGGTGCCCACGGCGATGAAGATAGCCTCGCTTCTCTCAACCGCGTCGCCCAGATCGGTTGTGAACTCCACGGCGCTGCCCCGGTGTTTGGCCAGAAGCTCGGGCAGGTGCTCCTCGAAGATGGGCACGCCGCCGCCGCGGAGGGTCTTGACTCTCTCTTCGTCGTTGTCGACGCAGAGGACGCGATGGCCCATCTCAGCAAAGCAGACGGCGGCGACGAGCCCCACATATCCGGACCCGATGACGCAGATGGAAACTGAATCTTGCATAATGCAGGCTTTTCTCCTTCGCTGCTTCCGGTTACCGGCGGCCCGAGGAAATCCGAGCCGGAGAGGCACTCTCTAGGCTATCCGGTTTGGGCAGAGGCGGGCAAACGTTCCTGGCGGCCAGCGGCGGGTCAGTTCGATCGAATCGGCAATCGATCCATTCAAGGTAACACTTCAGGCATTCTTCAGGAGATTCACTACGCCCGGACCTGGGAAGCCGACCCCGCAGGCTGGATTGCGTCTGGCCCAACGCACCTCTCACATCAAGATCAAGCCGGCATCCCGATCGATCCTATATTGATTGAGCGGGTAGTTCAGATGGATATAGCACAGCAATCTGGCATCGTTCCAGTGGTAGTCGCTTCCGCCGGACCAAACCTGAATGCGATCTTTGAGATGGTGTTTGGCGATCAGCAGCACGCACTGGACCGCTAGGTCATAGGGCCGGAAGCCTGTCTTGCAGGAATCGGCGTACCGGCCATCGCGGACCTCGTTCGTCCCATCGCTCGTCCGAGCAATTCTGAAGGTTTCATAGCTACAGTTGCCATCGCATGTCCGATGCTTGAGCAGGGTGCCCATCCCGTAGTACGAGCCCTCGACAGCATGTATCGAGTTGCCGATCCCAGCCGCACTTGCCGCCGGAAATGGAATGACGATCTCTTCATTCTTGACATGACCGCAGTCCCACAGGCCGTTGAAAGCGATATGGTCCGCGTCGATCTCCGGAAGATCTCTTCCGAGTGGTCCGGCGAGCCGGACTCCCATATCGTCGAGAGTGAGAACGATCCGCTGGACATCGGCGGCGATGCGGGAGAAGGATTCCTGGTCGATTTCCGGCTCAATCTCCCAGTAGTGGCAATATCCCATGCCCGCTCCCAAACGACTAGTCAGATTGTACCCGCTGCGGAGGGATTCGTATCTATCTGGAGTTGTGCGGATTACAACGAATCCAGAACAAGAAGATTGCGGCTGTAGTCCGCCCCGGCCAGATACCTGATCCCCCGGTCAAACGTGACGAGGACGCCCTTCTCTTTCACCGCAAGCCCTAGCAAATAGGCGTCCGTTACTTGCTGATGTCCCAATAACCGGGCGGAAAACGGCGCGGTGAGCACTGCCCACTTGTCTGAGATGGCCCAGTAGCGATAGCCGGGGTGGCGGGCAAAGTCGGCGAGAATAGCCGTAGCCTGCGCGATGGTGCGGGACGTGGGGCGGTAGCCTGGATTCGTTGTTACCCGGACAAATCCTGATTCCGTGAGGGGACAGACTCCCCAGTCCGCATTTCCTGAAGATATAAACCACTCTTGTATGGCCTTGTGGTGCTCGTGGTCAGGATCCCCGAAGGCAATTAACGCATTGAGGTCAAGAAGGTAGCGAGCCTTAGTCGAATTCACTCTCAGCCTCTTTGACCATCTGCGAAGTGAGCGCTTTGCCGCTGGGAGGAAACATGGCAAGACCGCTGGCCGACCGCCTGATATCGGGTGCGGCGGGCGGCGCCGCCTCCGCCTTCCGAATCAGCTCGCCAATAGCAGCGCCGAGCGTGATCCCCTTTGCGGCCGCATAGATGGATGCAAGCTGATGGACATCTTCGTCCAGCGTGACATTTGTTCTCATGTGCGTAGTGTACACCATTCCGCTAGAGTGCACCAAAGATGCTTTCTGCTCCATTTCTACGCATAAACGCCGATGTCATGAATGGTTCATCGCAAGCTTCGCTTGTCTGGTAGAGTTGGATTGCAGCCTTGGGCGCGTGCGACGATCCGGTTGGATGGCGGACAGCCGAAGGGGGCAAGCGGCTTGCTGTTGAGAGGGAAGGGGTCAACTTTTATGGCTACGCCGGACCAGATTGCGGTTCGCGAAATGGCTCCATTCCGCATTGCGCCGAAGTTTGTGGGACGGGTATGGGGATTCAAGGATCTTCGTCCCTGGTACGACTGTGCCGCCGGGGCTGGTGGGCCTATTGGCGAAGTCTGGCTCACCGGGGACGACTGCGTGGCGGCGACCGGACCGTGGGCTGGAAAGACCCTGGGCGGCCTCTTTGGCGAATCATCTGAAGCAATGCTCGGCAGGGGCGCCCACTCGGCGTCGTCGCCGTTGCTGATCAAGGTCATTTTTGCCAGGGAGAAGTTGAGCGTGCAGGTGCATCCGGACGACTCACTGGCGCGGAAATACGGACAGCCGCGCGGCAAGACCGAATGCTGGTATGTACTCGATGCCGAGCCGGGAGCGGAGGTGGCGGCCGGACTCAAGCCGGGGGGCACGCTGGACCAGGTTAGGGACGGGATCAAGACGGGCACGCTGGAAGAGAGCCTCAACCTGCTGCCGGTGGCGAAGGGAGAGTTGGTCTTTGTGGATGCGGGGACGGTTCATGCCATCTGGCCGGGATCGATTCTGCTGGAGACTCAGCAGAACTGCGACCTGACTTACAGGATGTACGACTATGGGCGCGGGCGCGAGTTGCACATCGAGAAGGCTCTTGAAGCCACGCGGCTCACGACCCGGGCAGGCAAGGTTCCGCCCAGGGTGCTCGCAGACCGCACGATTCTGGTGGATGAGGAGTACTTTCGCATGGAGCGAATCCCCGTGAACGGGAGCCGGGCGAGCGCCAGCTTGGCCGCCGAGGGCGAGCCGGGGCAGAAACATGGGACTCGAGGGCTGGCGTATCTGTTTGCCGCCGCCGGATCGGGCCTGATATTGAGCCCCAGCGAGAGCTTCGAGCCGGTCGATCTGCCGGCGTGCGGTCTCGTGGCCGTTCCCGCTGCCTCTCCTGAGTTTGCTATCGAGGATCTGGGCGGGCTGGACTTGATCCGCATAACCCCCAACTGGCCCGGAGCGACCCCATCCGGAGAAAGGAAATGACCGCGGCGTGGCGGGATTCGGTAGTGGCATACATTCGCGCCGAAGCGCAGCCGGTGGACAAGTTCGGCCATCAGCCGCGGATGTATGCGCTGGCGGCCCGGCTGGGGCAGGGGATGGAGTACGACGACGACATTCTGTTTGCCGCTGCCTGGATGCACGACCTGGGCGTCTTCCTGGGCCACCGGCCGCAGAATCCGGCGCAACTGGCGAGCTGGAATCACGTTCCGTACACGACTGCGCGGACTCGGGAGTTGCTGGCTGGCTGGGGGTTCCCGGCGGAGAAGATTGAATGCGTTGCCGAGGCCATTCGCACCCACCAGCCTGAGGACGAACCCATTCTGGCGGAAGCAATCCTTCTGCGCGATGCGGATATTCTGGAGCAACTGGGCGCTGTCGGGGCCTTGCGAGCGCTGGTCAAGATTGGGCGCGATACGCGGTTCGCCACGTTTTCCGACGTGCTTCCGGCGCTGCGGGGGGCCGTGGAGCGTTTGCCGGGCAGGGCTCCGTTTGAGGAGCGCGCAACTGCTGGCCTTGGGGCGGGTTGGACTACTCAGATCCCTGATTGCCGCCATAGAAGAGGAGGCGGGAGATCTGCTGTTCTGAGCGCTTACGTTGGGCAGTATCCGGGTGCGGGCGCTAGGCGGATGCGCCCACCGGTCCCGGTATCCTGGCTTTGCAATCCCGAATTGCCGATGTACACTGGCCTCGGAAAGGTTCGCCTCCTGAGGCGTCCTGTGGTTCAGATGGAGGCGCGCGATGCGATCGAAGTTCGTTCTTGCGGCGCTTTTTCTCGCCTCCGCTACGCAGGGTTATCCGCAAACCGTTCCGGCCGCTTATGAGAGCCCTTCGCGCCTCTCCGTCGGGCTGGGCGTCTGTGGTTACAACGACGCCTTTCATACACCGGGTACCCTTCCCTATCCCGCGGGCATCATGGAGGGCGCTGCGATCTGGTTAGACTTCTACCCAAATCGCGGTCCGGCGTTTCTGCGCGGATTGGGCGTCGAGGCAGAGGGCCGCGACATCGAGTTCGGCCGTCCATCGGACCAGCCCTCCAATCTCCGTGAAGACACCGGCGGTGGCGGGGCGATCTATAGCTGGCGCCATTACCGCAAATTCACCCCGTACGCCAAATACACGTGGGAGCAAGGCAGCGTTGACTTCAAAGGGGTGCCGGGCTACAACCACGACGACAGGTATCTACGCGCCTTTGGCGGCGGCGTCGATTACCGGATCTCGCCCAACATTTGGGCTCGCGCCGATTATGAGGAGCAGTCCTGGCAACGGCTCTTTGTGAACTACAAAGTCACTCCTATCACCTGGTTCATCCTCAAGCCGAGAGGTGTGACAGTTGGCGTCTCCTATAATGTTCATTTCCGTCATCGGCATTGACGGCGCGCGCTGGGCGTATTTTCCACGAGCTTTTAACCGGCCGCCAGGTACCGCGCCGGATTCGAGTCCAGGTTCTCAAGTAGAATGAGAGGCGATATGAGCTTCCGATTCGTACTGCCCCAAGAACTTCGCGACGCCGTGGATCTGGCTGCCGCCGACTGGCAAACCAACAGCAAGATCGAGCGCTTTTGGCAGAAGGACTCCTCCCTTTGGACCGCGGATGGCGAGGAGAAATGGCTGGGCTGGCTCGACATTGTCGAGCGGCAGGCGCGAGGATCTGACGAACCTCGCCGAGCTGGGCGCCGACGTGGAGACGGGCGGCTTCAAGACGGTTCTGCTGCTCGGCATGGGCGGCTCCAGTTTGTGCCCCGAGGTGATGGCTGAAACCTTCGGGCAGCAACCGGAGTTTCCGGCGCTCCGCATCCTCGACTCCACCGATCCGGCGCAGGTGAAGGCGGTTCGCAACAGCTTGGACCTCAAGGAGACGTTGGTCATAGTGGCCAGCAAGTCCGGCTCCACGCTGGAACCGAACATTCTCAAGCAGTACTTCTTCGATCAGATGATCGATAGCGTGGGCGCGGACGAGGCGGGCAGCCGCTTTGTGGCCATAACCGACCCCGGCTCGAAGATGGAGCAGGTGGCCAAAGCCGACGGCTTCCGGTACATCTTCTATGGCGATCCGCGGATCGGCGGACGCTACTCGGCGCTGTCGAACTTCGGCCTGGTTCCAGCCACGGCGGCCGGCCTGCATACCGGCAGGCTGCTGGAAGAGGCCGCCAAGGCTGTGGCCGCGGCCAAGCTGGCGCCGGGAGAGAATCCGGCAGTGGAATTGGGCCTCGTCATGGGCGTTGCCGCGAATGCCGGCCGCGACAAGATCACCATCTTCACCTCGCCGGAGATCTACGACCTGGGCGCGTGGCTGGAGCAACTTATCGCCGAATCGACCGGCAAACTGGGCAAGGGGATTACACCTGTAGACCGCGAGGCGATCGGCGCGCCGCAGATTTATGGCAACGACCGCATCTTCGTCTATGTGAAGCTGACGGGCACGGCGGATTCGAGTCTTGACGCCAAGGTCGCTGCGCTCGAAGCCGCGGGCCATCCGGTCATAGCCATTGAGATTTCGGACCTTTACGAGATATTCGGTCAGTTCTTCACCTGGGAGGTGGCCACGGCGGTGGCCGGCTCGGTGATGGGCATCAATCCCTTCAATCAGCCGGATGTGGAGTCGGCCAAGATCGAGACCCGCGCCCTGACCACGGCCTACGAGCAGACCGGGACGCTGCCGGAAACTGAACCAATTCTGGTGGATGATGGAATCGCGATCTACGCCAGCGAGGCCTATGCGGCCACGCTGAAGGCGGCAGCGCCAGCCGTTACGCTGGGCGGATACCTGCGCGCGCATCTCAACCAGATTCATGCCGGCGACTACTTTGCCGTGCTCGCCTTCCTGCCCATGTTCCCGGAGCACGAGGCGGCGATCCAGGGCTTCCGTCACAAGGCGCGCGACGCCAGGCGCGTGGCTACCTGCCTGGGCTTCGGCCCGCGTTTTCTTCACTCCACCGGGCAGGACTACAAGGGCGGTCCCAACACCGGGGTATTCCTGCAGATCACCGCGGACCATGCCGTCGATGTGGATGTTCCGGGGCAGACCTACAGCTTCGGCGTGGTGATCGATGCCCAGGCCGCCGGAGACCTGGCAGTGCTGGAGTCGCGCGGGCGGCGGGCTTTGCGAGTTCACTTGGGAGCGGATGTGGGGGCCGGATTGAAGACGCTGGCCGCGGCCTTCGATCAGGCGCTCAAGTAAGCGCAAGGAACTTGGCGAGCTTTGGTTCCTTATTGTCATCTTAAGGAGAAATGGGTACGGACCATGCAACCAAGGAAGAGCGTCTTGGCGGCTATCGGGCTGTTTTTTCTGGCTCCGTTGGTGGCAGAGTATCTGCTCGGCGACCTCCCCATCACGATGTTGTCCGCGCTGGTCGTTCTTGCTCCCTTCTACGGGGGAGGGGCGCTGCTGATCCGCGAGCTGGCGCGCCGGGCCGGTCGCGGCTGGCCCAGCATCGTCCTGCTGGCGCTGGCTTTCGGCATTCTTGAGGAGGGCTTCACAACCCAATCGCTCTTCAACCCGAATTACCTTTCCCTCAACCTCCACCTGCTCCAACCCGCCTATATTCCCGCGCTGGGCATCGGCGGATGGTGGACCGTCTTCGTGCTCGCCTTGCATACCGTCTGGAGCATCTGTGTGCCGATTGCCCTTGTCGAGGCGACGGTTCCAAAGCGGGCCACGACTCCGTGGCTGGGCCTGGCCTGGGCTTTGGGTTGCCGCTGTCTTGTTTGCGCTGGGGGGTGCGGCCGGTACCCTGGGCAGCTATCACAAGGATCATTTTGTCTCCTCGACTGGACAATTCATTGCCGCGGCGGTGGCGGTAGCGTTGCTGGTGTTGGCTGCGTTCAGTGTGCGCAATACTGTTGGCCCACGAAGCATCGGATTTGTCCCGAATCCATGGTTCGTTGGCGCGCTGGCGCTGATTTGCGGCTCGGCGATTCTGATGATTCCGCCGCGCTGGGGATGGTGGGCCGCTGGCGCAGTTCTTTTCGTCGAAGTGGGCATAGCGGCAGCGGTGCTCATCTGGGCAAAGCGCGCCGGGTGGAGCATGCGGCACAAACTGGCGCTGGCCGGCGGCGCCGCGCTCGCTTATGCGTGGCATAGTTTCATTGGGAAGCCCGTAGTCGGAGGAGCAGGAATCTCCTTGCGTGTGGGTAATGCCGTCTTTGCACTGGGCGCTCTGGCGCTTATTGGCTTCGCGGCAAGGAGATCTTCGGCTTCGGCCGGAAACGCATCCGATTGATCTGGGGCAGACCCTCAACCTTGAATCCTTGGTGGAAGTCGAGCCATAGACGCTTGATTGCGGAACAGAACTTTTTCCCGCTCGCCGGGTTCCCACCGGTGACGGCTTTCGCCAAAGCTCGTCTAAGTGTTTGAGCCCCAAGCCGCACCTTCGAGCGTTCGTTCAAACGGCGCAGCCTCGATAGCCCGTTGGAAGCGCGCTCAGACGGAGGAGTGAGATGAGAATAAATAGGACCGTACTGAACAGAGCCATTCCGCGGATTCTGGCGTGGGCGGCATTGGTTGGCCTGTGTGGCGTGATTGCGGTGGCCCAGGCTCCGGACGCGGACACCGTCACAGTCACAGCCCAACAGTCCGCTCAGCGCACGGACGGACAGATCGAGATGGACGTGGTTCATGCCCTCGATGCTTCCAAGGCGCTGAAGAGCGACCTGATCACCGCTGCAACCATCCAGGGCGAGGTTACGCTGTCGGGAACGGTGTCGAGCGAAGCCTCCAGCGAACTGGCGGAGTCCATTGCCAGCCATGTAGCGGGCGTGACCAAGGTTTACAACAACTTGAAGGTGGGCGATCCGCAAGCGGCCCCGGCCGCGCAGCCGGCAGCCCCTGGCGCGCAGCAGATGGCGGACAGCCAGGCCGACGACTCGATGGCGCCGATTCCCCCTCCCCCACCCGCGGCCGCGGATGGACCTCTGCCGCCTCCGGGGCAGGTTCAAAATCAAGCTCCTTCCCAGCGGCCGCAGTACGTGCCGGCGAACCCGCGTATCACTCGCTTGCCGCCGCCCGCGCAGGCCTATGAAGCTCCCAAGGGTCCGGTAACGATACCGCAGGGGACGCTGATCCAGGTACGGACCGCCGAGTCCTTGAACAGCAAGAGAGCCAAGGACGGCGAGCCGGTGCAGTTCACCGTGATTCGCGACGTGGCCGTTGGGGGTGTGCTGGCGATTCCGCGGGGCGCGACCGCGCATGGTGTGGTTACCGAGGTCAAGAAGGCCGGTGACCTGGGCGGCAGCCCGGTGCTGGCGCTCAAGCTCACTTCTCTGGACCTGGGCGGGCAGAGCTTCCCGCTCGATACCGACCAGTTCAAAGTGAAGGGGCCGAATAAGGCCGGACACACGGTGGGCAATGCTCTTGTCGGCGCGAT